>JALWQS010000096.1:3745-17482 GCA_027083015.1 Candidatus Woesearchaeota archaeon | reverse complement strand
ATATATTACGTGTAAAGATTGGAAAACTGAATATTTCATTTTTTTAAAAAAACATAAATTCGTAAAAAATATCAATCAAATAGGAAGTATAATCAAAATTCAGATCACACACAGTTTTTTAAAAAATTTTGAACAAAAAGAGATGACAATTCTTTATCCCACTTTATTGAAGAATGGACAGCACAGGATAGAATTTTTAATAGATAAGAATCAATTAGAATCTCTAAAAAAATGTTTAACAGATATCAAAGTGTTAAAAATAGCTGACTCGTATAAAATCGATCCTAAGCTTACAGAACGACAAGAAGAAATACTTTGGAAAGCTTATAGCTTTGGATATTTTAAATACCCTCGAGAAATAACTTTGACAGATTTAGCAAAACTACTAAAAATATCAAAAGCGACATTAAGTCAAACATTAAGAATTGTTGAAAATAAAGCCATAAAAATGCTTCTTGAAAAATAAAAAAGCGAGTCGTTACTCTCGCTCCGTTTTTGGCCTGCCACGCTCAAAAACCATAGATTTTTGGCGCACGAAGTCCTACTTCGTTGCATGCGAAGTATTCGCCTAAGCATGCTTGACTTAACGAGATTTGTCAAGTCTAAAATCACTTTTCTTGTTTTGTCATTCAGTTCACTGAACAAGCTCTAAAGGGTCTGAAAAGCCAAAATTCCTGTATTTCAGGTCTTTTCACTTCTCAGTTACTGAATAACGGAATTTAGAAAAAGCGTTATTGTTACTGCTTAGTAACGAAACATTTATATATGATTTGCTCTTACCACTAATCAGGGAATAAAACACATAAACAATCACGCTGTCTAAACACCTCCTTTTCCCGGCAGATGCGAATGCGTTTGCTGGGTTTCATAATCACCTCTTTTTCCCCAGCAGGGCCTTAAGAGCTCGTCTTTCAAGGTCCTGCCAGGGTTTTAAAAAAACCAAAAAAACAAAAATTCTCAAAAAAAACAAAAATAATCAGCCGAGAGGCTAAAGAAAGAGAAAAAAGAAAAAATACCAAGCAAACAAAACCCATAAACAAAGGGTTTAAATACTAAAAAAGAACAAGATAATACATACGCCAATTATGTAAATGGGTCCTTTAAAGAACTGGACAAAAGTCTGGTAAGGATTTAAAGACACTCTTACATAATACAGCCCGGCACAGAGAGTACTCATCCGAGCTTACGATAAAATCAAGCAATGAAGCTGGGAGTTAGTGTTTCGGGCAACAAACCTTTATTTAAGGCTTTAATGATTAAATAATACGTAAAAAGCGTATTTCAACAAATACAAAACACAAACAAATCGGATTAAAGAATCCGGACCTAAAGAACAAGAATCATACTCATAAATTTCAATAAGCAAGTAAGTAAAAGTAATCAATTCTTGTTCTAAAGGTTCAAGAGGACTGATGATCATACAATCACCAAAATCACAAATAACGTGTACCATTATCAAAAAGAGATGATGTAAGAGTATCGGTTCCTCTACTTCTAAGATCTGATTTGCCAAGAACAGAAAGGTGAAAACAATGGCAAAGATAAGTCAAGTTTCAGCAAAATACATAGTACACGCAAGCATAGAGATAGAAGGCGTGGTCGACAGACCTGATGTCATAGGAGCAATATTCGGCCAGACAGAAGGACTACTAGGACAAGACCTAGAACTAAGAGAACTACAAAGAAGCGGAAGAATAGGAAGAATAGAAGTGAACACAGAAACAGTATCAGGAAAAACATCAGGTACAATAATAGTGCCATCAAGCCTGGACAAAGCAGAAACAGCAATCATAGGAGCAGCATTAGAGATCATACAAAGAATAGGTCCCTGCAACGCAAAAATCAGAGTCAAAAAAATAGAAGATGTAAGAGTAAGCAAAAGAAGCTTCGTGATATCAAGAGCAAAAGAACTACTAAAAACACTGACAGAAAACGTACTACCAGACTCACAAGAGATAGCAGACGAAGTAGCACATTCAGTAAGGATGATGGAAGTTGTAGAATACGGAAAAGACAGGCTACCAGCAGGACCAAACGTAGAAGAAGCAGAAGAGATAATAATAGTCGAAGGAAGAGCAGACGTACTAAACCTGCTAAAACACGGATTCAAAAACGTAATAGCGATGAACGGGTCAAGCGTCCCAAGAACAATAATAGACCTATCAAGAAAAAAGATAATGACAGCTTTCGTAGATGGAGACAGAGGTGGAGACCTAAACATACAAGAACTGCTACAAGTAGCAGAAATGGACTTCATAACAAAAGCTCCTGACGGAAAAGAGGTAGAAGAGCTAACACAAAAAGAGATACACAAGTGCTTAAGGTCAAAAATCACAGCAGAACAAGCAAAACTAGACTTCAGCCACAAAAGACCAATGCATAAACCAATGCCTACAGGAAGAGTTCAAGGAAGAACAACAAATTCAAGACCCAACTATCAGGGAAGGACAATGAGAAAAAATACGAGTCCTGAAAGACAACCATTACCAAGAATAAACAGAGGAACAGCAGTAAGTGCGGATGAAAAGAAAAAATTCAAATCACTACTGGAAGACCTGATAGGAACAAGAGGCGCATGTATACTAGACCAAAAACTAAACATACTAGGAAAAGTACCCATACCAGAACTAAGCTCAACACTAAAAAGCCTAAGTTCAGGAGTGTATGCAATAGTGCTTGACGGAACAGCAGAGAAAGAAGTCATAGACTCAGCAGAAAGAGCAAATGTCAGACACGTAATCTGTAAAGAAAGCAAAGTCTCAAACTCAAGAGTGAACATAATCACTCCGAACAAGCTAGAATAATCTTTTTAACTAATTTTTTATAATCTATCTTTTTATCAGTATCAACAAAAAAGAAATTATGCTTCTTCTTAAAAACCTCATCAGGAATAACCTCCATAATCTCAGATTCAAGATTCTCAGCGATCTTCTCATCAGAATAATGGCGCCTCTTAAGACGAGAACGAAGAAGCTTAAGATTACAACGGGTAATGATACACAAAGAGACGAACCTCTTAGGAAGAAAATGCGCCAAGTGAGAATCAATAACCAAAGGCGAATCAGAAGACCTGATTATATCTATAAGTATCTTATTAAGCTCTTTAGTATCAACAATCTTACAATCTCTCTCCTTATCATAACCCTCACTTAGACCATATCTTAAGATAATATCATTGACATCAACATAAGGATAACCAAGAAGCTTAGAGAGTCTCTTAGCTAAAGTAGTCTTACCAGTACCAGGAGTACCTGTAACAACAATAGCTTTTTTCATGAAACAAGAATAAAGAAATGAGTATTTAAGCTTTGCTTGCGAGCGACAAGATCAAACTTCCTTATCAACAGAGACAGTCTGCTGAGCAGAGAAAGAATCGCCAAGACCATCAGAGCCAAAAATGGTTATTTCGGGGGAAAGCACAGATTCAGGACCAAAGGTATAATTATGCTCAAACAAGCCCCACATCTGAGAACCGACAGAAGCACTATCAAAACGCTTACTCTGATCAGTATCATGCCAATCAACAGTGAAAACAAAATCATGAGGGCCTGAAAAAGAAACATTGATACGGGCAGTCTGATTCTCCAACTGAGGAAGCAAAGTAATATTCACCTTAGTACCAGAAATCGTCCTTCGAACAACAAGCTGTTTCTGATTATCAAAAGGCGCACCATCACGATCAGAACCGACAACACCGATCCAAGGATCAAGAGCAAAAGCATTGCCGAAAGAATAAGAATGACAATAGACCATCCAAGGAGTCACATTGATCAAAGCACCAGCAACAGTCGTAGGCTGATAAGAAGAATCAAGACCATCGTGCCAATCAATGATGAAATTAGCAGGAGCATTACCAGAAGTGAAAGAAAGATTGACGCATAATTCACCATCATTAGTCTGAGGCATCTCATTAATAGTAACAGCAGGACCGACATTAACATCAAGCTCCTGCTCAGCACAACTAATCTTATAAAACTGATTCATAATACAAACCTTAGGGTGATAAACACCGGCTTCTGAATAACGGTGCTTAGTAGTAACATTAAAAGCCGAAGTGGAACGGAAAGAATCATTAAAATCCCAAGTAACAGCAATAAAACGCTCACCAGCCGCAGGTTCAGAAAGAAGAGTGAACTCAATAGGCGCACCAGCAACAGGATTATCAGCAGGAGCAAAACTAAACTCAGGAACAGCAGGAGCCGAAGCACCACTAAAACGATCATCAAACTCAGAAGAATCCTGAGTACGGATCTTAGCCGTCATATCATTCCAGAAAGTATCAGCAGCGCCAGTCCATTCACGAACAGGAATAAGATCGGAATCAGAAGCAAAGCTTTCAGTGCTGCCAATATCACCAAAACGAGGATTCTCAACATAAACAGAATAAACCCAATCCTCAGGATCCTCAATCAACGGAGAACAATAGATAGAAGAATCCTTAGAAATCTGCTTCTGAAGATGAGGAAAATTATGCTTAAAGAAATACCTACAGACAGGAACACGATAATTACGATACTGAATATTCAAGAAAGACTTCATCTCAACACCAGAATCATCAAGCTTCAGATGAGCCTTAGTCTCAATGATACCCCTGATCTCACGAGGATGACCCTCAGGACCGTCAGGAGCATAAGAGATGTAAAGACGATTAAAAGAACCAGCATTACGGACAAAATCAAGCTGAGCACCGGGAAGACCCTCACTCACAGAACGAGAAACACCAACCACTCCTAAAAGACGACGAATGATTCCCTTCAAACGAGCAAAAACCCTTGATATAAAAGACTCCTGAGTCTTAAAAGGAACAGCCTCAAAAGAACCATCAACATCCTGAGGCTTAGTAAAGATAACAGTCTGAAGCTTAGGATTATAGAAAACATCAGCATGCCTACACTGATGATAAAGACCATCAAAAGAGCCAGGATCAGAGATCACAGAATCACAATAATCAACATCATCAGGACCCTTCAACATCTCCATAAAAGACTTAGGCTGAGGCTGAAGAGTAGCACCAACCTTACAACCATCAGAATCACAAACAGGAGGATCAGCAAGCCAATCCATACCAGTACAAAGAACACAATCTTTCTCAGAATCATACAATTTAGACTCATTGATCTGCCTACCCTGAGGGTTCAAAGAAACACCAGCAATGATCTGGCCATCAAGGTCAAGAACACAAAACTCGTTGACAAGATCAGGAGTGAGAAGACCGGCAATATTATCACCCACATAATCGCGCCAAAAAGACCTCGTATGATCAGGATTCAAAGAACGGTCAAAACGATCGCAGAATAAAGTATAAGTATCATCAGGACCCGCCATATCAAGAAGCTGCAAAGCGATCTCCTTAGTACGAGTAGTCCAATTACCATCAAAACAATAATAACTATCAGCTTCAGCACCCTCAGCAGAATACATATGGAAAGTGCCATTATTCACACAAGCGACAGAAGCATCGGGGTTGCCACCAGCATAAATAAAACACTGAGAATCATCAGGACAAAAACCTGCATGGTCATGCAAAGGAGTGAATTTAGGACGAGAAAACTTCCAAGAACCATTGATACAACGATAACCGCTCTTAGCATGAAGAAGCTGAACCGTAGGAGAATTGCCACCAAAAGAAGCAAGATCATAACCCAAAGGCGGCTGAGAAACATTCAACTCATAAAAATCATCGTGAACACACTCAGGATTATCTTTCAAAAGACCGCCAGTATAACAAAAATCAAAAGGACAACAACCAGCCTGGTGCTTAAAATCATTAAACTTAGTGGCTTCAGGAGCAGGCTCCAACTGAATAGCGTCCAAAAGGAAAACAGAAGTGCGACCATCCTCATTACCAGTAAAACGCAACTCAACAGAGATATTATCATCACCTGGAGAACCATCAGTAGTGAAAGTATATTCAACACGAGTCCAATCACGAGAAGAGTAAGACTTAGAAATATCACCAATCAGTCCGCCAGCTTTCTTCTGAAAAGAAAAAGTGAACTGACCATCAACAACACGATAATAAAAAGAAAGCGTATAAGTCTTAGCAGGCTCAACATCAACAGAATACTTAATAAACTTGCCAGAAGCAGCCTCAACACGCAAAGCATGCTGGCCCTCAGGAGCAAGAGTATCAGCAACAATAAAAGCATTAGCAGAAGCATGGACAGCAAAAGCTAAACAAAACAATACAAAAACCGGAATCAATAGTTTAATCCTCATTTGACCAACCTGGAAGATTATCATTAGATACAGAGTAGAAACAACCATCAGCATTTATAATTTCCGGAGTATCAGAGAGGGAAACAGACTGGCCAACACAACCAGAAGGCTCAAAAGCATCCAAAGAACCATCAGAGTCAGAATCAACACCCTCATCAACAAGACCATTACAATTATTATCTTTATGATCGCTTCGATTATCAGCAGCTCCGGGATGAATATCGGCATTATTAGGAGCACAATCAGTACAATCAAGACACTTAATACCACCTACCGTAACATTATCATCAAGAAAACCATCTGAGTCAGAATCAGCATCAACGGCTTTACCAACCATACCATCAGGAGAAGGAACAAAAATACAATGAGATTGCTGAGAAGAAAGTGAAGAAAAAGCAACGAACGGAAGTTGTTGTTGAGAAAAAACCAAAGACCAATCAATAGCTTGAACACCATAAACCGACTCTGAATTATCATCTTCACTAGCACACTGAGGATCCTTAAAATCAGGGTCACCAGCACCATCAAAATCAACTAAACCATCACCATCATTATCAATACCATCAGAACATTCGGGAGAATCAGAGTCTATCTCTTCATCAGGGCCAACTTCAGAACGATCAAGATAAGAAGTACAACCAGGATCGGCGTTTATGTTCTCTTTATCGCCATAACCAGCAAAATCTATCAAACCATCGCCATCATTATCAATACCATCGGCGCAAGGGTTAGAACGTTCTGATTCTAAGAAAGGAAATGCGTCTAAGGAAGTAATAATCTGATTTTTTGAGTTCTGCGAGGGACTCATAGTGACACGGATTTGGTTGCTATCATAACTTATAACAGTAACATCAACTTTGTTCCCTGAAAAGGTGTGTCTAGAACTTAAGGTAGTGAATGAGAATTGTTCATTAAAACCTCCAAAAACAGACGGGCTACTTACAATCAAAGTTTTTCTGGCTGAAGGTTGCTCACTATCAGGCGACTCTGGAGGGCCGCCAGAGGGTTGCTCACTATCAGGCCCTGCAGGAGGAGGAGACGAAGATTCTCCATCGCTTTCTGCACCAGAATCAATAGAATAAGTAAAACTTACCTGCCCGCCACTATAACTCTCTGTTCGTTTTTGATCGGAATAAACCGTAGTTTCCAAAGTTTGAAAAGAGATACTTGTTGAATCTGATTTCCCTATACACTCTGAATCCGGAGTGAAAGTATCGCCGGTGTCAGGATCAACACCATAATCTATCCCCCCATCATTATCGTCATCATCTCCATTAGAACAGGCAGGGTCTTCTCTCTCCTGCCAAGGATAGAAACAACCAGAGTCGGGATGCGATTGGGCAGAAGCATTTAATTGCATAAAGAAAGCAAAAGTGTTTGAAGGAAGATTCTCATAACCAAGACCAGAAGCTCTTACAAGGAAAACCTTAATTCCGTGTTTTTGACCTGCCAAAACATCTTCAGTACTAAAATCGCTATAATCAAATCCATTACTATCATCATCTATAGCTCTAAAATCAAAGTTTCCATTAGTCCAATCAGTACTTCTTATGCTAATAGATATGTGAGGACAATCCTGAGTAGTATATCTGATTGCTGCAGCAATAACACCAACCACAAGACCGATAACAGCACCAATAGGACCTAAACCAGCACCAATAGCTGTAGCTCCTAATATGCTACCTGCCCAAATCTTTGCAGCGTTATCATTAAATTCCAAATGGCCATTTGAGACATAAAGCCCAAGCGCATCCATTATATCATCAGCAGTTTCATCAATCTTCACTAAGGAAGCATAATTATGGGGGGTACAATCCTTACCACGACCAAGATGTACTGTAAAATCATAATCACCAACAACATAATCTTTACTCTCTCCACGCTTAATAAAATCAGCCACTGAATAAGTAACATTAGGCGCATCTATGCCGCCATCACCATCATTATCAATACCATCAGAACACTGTGTCGTTTCAGAAACAGAACTAGGAAACCTGCAGCTAGGATCAAGAGGCCAATCAGGAAAACCATCACCATCATTATCAATACCATCAGAACAAGCAGGACTTTCAGACGTACTATACATATCCAAACAGCCAGAATCTGGAGTTCCAGAGACTAAATGACCATTCTCAAGACAAACACCATCAAAATCACACTTACCATCACCATCATTATCACGACGATCAAAACAAGGAGAATCTGCATGCTCTGTGAAAGCCCCTTGACGATGACAAGCAGGATCCTCATCGTCTGTCAACCCATCACCATCATTATCAATACCATCAGAACATTCAGAAAGATAAGGAGCAGAGATAGGCTGGGAAGATTTAGCACCTATATTGTCAACAAGACCATCACCATTATCATCCTTCAAGTCACAAACCTCGTCAGAAAGAAAACCGACATTTGGGTTAGAATCATCCTGATCGAAAGCATAAAGAAGAAAACCATCTTTAAGAAGAGCTTTAACTTTATCATTATCAACATCTTCAACTGAAAAAGGAGGATTTAATTGCTGGACAAAAACATAATAAGGATTAGGATGGCCGGGAGAAGGAGGAGTAGCAGCTCTCTTGTAAAAATCAATGGCCTGAGAAACATACCAAGAATAATCATTTAAAGGGGCTGATTTCTTGAAATAACTTGAAGGCAACCTTGCAGAATCCTTAGAACAAACACCATCATGATCCTTGTCAATACAAAAATTCATACAATCAGGAAGAGAAGTTGTAAAAGAATAATCAGGAAGAGTTATGTCCACCTCTTTATCAGAAGATCTCTCACAAAGAGGATCATCAACAGAAACCCCAGAACATGTTGGAATCCCTTCCATACAAGAACGAGAATCATCAGGACAATCATAACCAAGACCATCACCATCGAGATCAGAAGAAGCACAATCCCTATAGTCAGAAGCATCACAGACGCCTGAAAGAGAAGGCGAAGAAACTAAAGAAGCAGGATCAAAACCATCAAAGATACCATCAAGCTCATGAATATCACCAAGAGAAAGACGATAAAACAAAGAAAAATCAGAAGCATGACGACAAGCTAAAGAATTGCTACGCATAATGCCTGGAGGAATTTGAGATTCAAAAAGACAAGAATAATCCTTATCCTGAGGATCAAAATAACAAAACTTACCATACTCAATATCAACAAGCTGAGCATCTGAGAAACGACGAGCCTCCTGAGAATAATCTGTGGCTTTTCCCATGTCAGGAAGAGCATCTTTCAAAGAACCATCGGGATTAACTGCCATAGTAGCACAAGACCTCAGACCATGAGACCAAAGGTTTACACAAGCAGCCTGAGTAGTATTCACCAATAAGAAGATCATAAAAACAGCTACGAAAACGTTCGCCATCCGAAAAACAAAAGCCCTTCTCATCTTAACTTACCATATTAATCAAAGTTCTCAAAACCCCCGTTCTTAATAAGATTATAAGAGTATTTCGGTTCAGTACGATAACGAGGAAGCACAATATGCGTAGGCTGCCGAGCTTCAGGGGGGGCATCAGGATTAGAGACAAGATCAATCACTGTACCATCACGTAATGTAATATTAGTGGATAAAGGATAGGTCTTCAAAGAAGCGCTGGACCAACCAATATTAGCGCCATCCTTATTATCACAGAAATAATCACCAACAACAGCACAAGAACCATAATTCTCATCCTCAGAGATCAAAGGATCACCAGTATTGGTATTCTTAAGATCAAAAAGGTAAGGAGCAGCATTGCAGGAATGGAAAGACTTATTGAAATAAAGAATCTGTAAAGGAACATTCTCTGCCTTAAGCAAAGCGGCAAGGTAATCATTATCATCCAACATAGTACCATGACCAACCTTATCACGAACGCCAGGAGAAACAACAATAAGATCATACATATCAGGATGATCATTCTCAATGACCAAACCAGGAATATGAGGAAGATTAAAAGAACAATCCATCCTGCTAGTACAGGAACGATTAAACAGCTTATCGACACCAATAAGATCAGAAGATTCAAAAGTAAGATTGTACTGCAAAACCATCATACGCTGACCGTCAGCGATAGGATTACCAGCCCAACAACCACCTTCAGTATCATTATAAAACTCCTTAAAGGTATCATCACCGACAATACGCTTAATCTTATTGTTATCAACGCCAAAATAGGTATTCTTACCAGTATCATCGCCACAACAAGAAGTGCCGGTCCAACCAAAAGAAGGAACCGCATTACAAGCAGTACGACCAAGCTGTTCCCATTTCTCACGAGGATTATCAGCAGATTCAGGACCTATCTCATCAAGATCAGAAAGCCAACGGAAATCGGTATTCTGCTGCTCATCAAAAGCACCGGTACAAACACGATCAACCTTAGAACCATCATCAGCTCTCTTACTCAAATGAATCTTATCAAGACCAACAACATTCACAAACTCTCCTGAAACACCAGCAATAGTGACAGTAGAACCGGTCTTACTTAGTTCATCAGCCCTAGCGTAAAGAAGAATAAGGTCGACCTGGTCAGGAACAGACTTGAATTCAGAGATAGGAATCATCACATGCAACCACTTACCAAGCTTAGGCTCATCAACAACATAATCAACAATAGGAGCATCAAAATAATACATGTAACTATCGATCAAACCAGGATCATCAGAAACTAACTTGCCAATCCTAATGTTCTGAGCAAAATTAGCAGTAAAATAGATATAAAACTCAAGATAATCATAATCAGACCAATCATTGATCTTAAGATCATTATTTATATTTCTAAAACCGATAGAGAAAGTCCTATTATTATCAACATCCTCCTGAGTAGGTTTAGCTATAGAATAACGCAAAACACAATTCGTATCATTACGGCCGCAAACCGCGCTTTCAGGATCACCAGTATTAGCAGCGTCATAAGTATTAAACTCACGCAAGGTCTTGATAAAAGAACCTTCACGACGACCAGGACCTATGGGATTCTTACAGAAAGACAAAGAAGGACCACAACACTCAGCAAAACTGCCAAGCGTAGTATGAGAATCTAACTCCTCATTAAAACAGATAAAACGTTCAGAAAGGTCACGAGGACTTAATTGGCAGAGATCAGGATCAAAATGTTCAGGCGAACAAGCCTCATTCTCAAAACTGATACAATATTCCTGACGATCATCAACACCGTTACAATTCCAATCAGTAAAATCAGAACCAATCTCAGAACAATCAAGCGCAGAACCCGGATGGTGAGAAGGATCAGAATCATCGCAATCAAAAGGAGGTTGAGGATCCCTACAATCAGGATTATACTTATCAACAAAACCAGCAAAAGCACCGTTAACATTCTGTCCCTCATCAATAGAATCACGAGAATAAGGAGCATCAAAACCATCACCATCCTTATCACAAGGAGTAGAAGCTAAAGGACCAGAAACAGTAAAACCATCATCAAAAGAGTTCTCATCAATAACCTCAGAACGGGAATTTCCAGTAGCAGTATTCTCTGCCTGTTCGTTCGTTCCAGAACCGATCACACCCTCACCATCACCAGCACCCCCCTCAGCACCAACACCAGAAGTAACGCCATAACCGATCCGATTCTCTTCAGGAGGAGAAGGCAAAACAGCGAATTCTGGAAGAACAGGACCGGGAGTCTTAGAATTGCCAGAACCTAACCACTTACTTCTATCTGGAGAATAAGCAAGATAATACTTATCCAAAGAATCAGAAGAAGTAGAAGCATTACAAAAGAACCAATTTTTCGTGTTACTGACAGCATCAAACAAAAGACCAGAACGATTAAGCTTACGGATGCTGAAAGCATCAGAATCAGCAGAATTCCAGATATAAGCAAAAACAGAATTTGAATCCTTAGGAAGATAATCAGAAGAGAAAGGAATAGCAGTTCCAGGATCATGAGAAGGCACAGGCATACACATCACACCATCAAGACTGTTGGAATGAATCTCCCCAAGATTAGGACGCAAAACACCAACATCCTCAGGATCATTACCACAACAAAAACCGACATTTTCAGTGGAAAAAAGATTTGCATTAGAGAAACCTCCAGGAGCATCAGGATTAGAACCTGAAGTATCATTATACCAATCACGACCAGTGATAAAAGAAGCATTACGACAACCGCCAAAACCAGGGATGCCAGCAGCTTCAATAGCAATCTTTCCCTCATTAGCACCTAAACCAGAAATGCCCTCACAGAAAGGAGCGGCCTGATCAGCAAGATAAGTACAATTAGAACGCTTAAGGATAGGAACATAAACACAAGTCCATTGCAAATCAGAAGAAGCCATACAAGCAGGAAGATCATCAGCATCAGGGCAAGAAAGGCAATCAGAAACCGTATTAGAATCGGCATCCGGAGTGCTTCCTTCATACTGAGACTTAGTATTAAGGGTTCCTGGAGAGTCAGAAACATGCGAAGGAAGAACAGCATCATCAGTGAGAGTGTTACCATCACCAAGGATTGTTGCATCTTTCCAAAGAGACATATCAAGAACAAACTTCAAACCCAGGATTTCGCCTCCATAAGAAGATCCCTGATGAGGAATGTTAAAAGTGTCATATAATTCGTTATAATATAAAGGCCCGAAACCAACAGCATCACCTTTAAAACGGCCAGAAGGATCGGCTCTTTCAGTAAAAAGAGTATGATCGGTATCAGGATCAGAAGCATACCAGTAATAAGGAACAATCTTTTCATTACCGGGCTCTGTTCCTAATTCTTCAACATAAGCGATCCAATAACCAGCAGCAGAACCAGAATCAAGAGGAACATCAGCTGTAAGAAGAACATTCTCAGAATCAGACATATTAACAGCATTAGAAGCAGCAGAACCACCAGCGCCCAAAGCAAAAACAAAAGAAGCTAACAATACCAAGAACAAAAGATATAACACAATAGCCTCTTTTTTCATGTAGTATTCACCATCAAACAATAACCCAAATAGCAAGCACAAAAACCTAAGGCAAGCTATCTAAATACCAGTATCAAAAAGAAATCCAAAGAAAGTTCATTTATAAATGTTTCGCACTACAAAGGCAAGGATTTAATAACAAAAATACGCTCTATGAGCAGGAAAGGCGTTAATAATCAGAGAAATCTTTTGGAACGAAAATCTTAAGTGCGAGGTATCGAGTGCGCATTAACATCCTAAGATATTTCGATAACAAAAACGGGAGAAGAAAACATGTGGCTATATTTTCTACCAACAATAATCATACTAGGAACAATAGTAAGCATAGAGGATTATAAGTACAACAAGATAAGAAACAAACACCTATTATGGGGGGTTTTAGCAGGAATACTAACATGGCTCCTACTTATAGGTTTAGGAATGGCCGGCTGGGAAGAACTCGCAAAAAACCTGATAACAGGAACAATAGCGTTGATAATCGGATTTGTGATCTGGTACATACAGTGGTGGAGCGCAGGAGACGCAAAACTGTTCGCAACACTAACATTCATAACACCAACAAGCACAATAATATTCAAAAGCAGCCCAGCAGGATTCTTA
>JALWQS010000096.1:0-3735 GCA_027083015.1 Candidatus Woesearchaeota archaeon | reverse complement strand
AAATACTAATCAATGCGCTCATACCAATAGCAGGATGGCTACTGATAAAACTGATCATAAAAACAACAAGAAAAGAAAAAATAAACGCATTAAAAAAAACCATGCAAGCAAAAAGGATAGCGACGACGGTGCTGGCAATATTCTCAATATCATGGGGATACCAATACCTATACCAAACAACAGGAATAAAATCCAACCTACTGACAAATATAATAATGATATACGTCGCAATAAAAGTCCTAGAAAAACTGTTGAAAGAACAAACAACAGCATTTCTCGCGCTGGTAGCAATAATAAGAGTATTCGTGAACAAAGAATACTATATGACAAGAACATTCCTAATATCATTCTCAACAATGATACTACTATATGTCATAATATTCCAATACTTAAGAATGCTGGCAGAAAACTATGTACAAAAAGTGCACGTAGGACAATTAAGACCAGGACAGATACTAGCAGAAGGGATACTAAGAAACGGCACGAAAGCAGCACACTTCCAACACAAAAACAACGCATACATAGCAGACAAAAAAACACCACTAAGCTATGAAGACATACAAAAAATAAACAGATGGCACAGAACAGGAAAACTACACTTCAACACCATAAAAATCCACGAAACAATACCATTCGCACCATTCCTGTTCTTAGGAACACTAATAACAATCACGTGCCAAGGAAACATAATAATCTTCCTGAAAGCGGCACTAAACATATAAAATAACAAAAACTCGCCACTCGGGTCTATCCCCAACCTAAAGTAGGGGTATTAAACTCCTTGCAAATCTCTAACGAGATTTTCAATAATACAAAACCGCACAAACCATATAAACGCTGAAGAACAGACAGAGAAGTTAATAAAGAAGAAAGAAAAAACAAGAACGGTGAAAAAAATGGAAACGCCAATAGAATACCAAACAGAAAAAAAAGCAATATACAGGATAAACCCTGAAATCTACCCATTAGATGTAGTACAAGCAGCAGCATACATAATGATGGACAAAGCATTTATACTGCTAGACGGAGACCCAAAAAAAGAAATAATAACACACATAGAAGCAAAAGAAGGAAGAACAGCAAAAGAAGCAATACAAGAATTCAATGAAGAACTACTGAACTACTCAGTTTATAAGACACAAAACGAAAACAACAAAGAACTAAGAGAAGCGATAATGAAAAGAGTATTACTGGCAAACGAAGTCATCAAAGCAGTAGGAGAAGTACCCGTCCAACCAAAGATCAAAGACCCAGAAGGAATACTAAAAAGCTGGGAAGAAAAACAAGATGACACTAAAACTCAATAAGAAATTCTATACAAAAGAAGCAGTAAAAAAAACTCTGGAAGCATTTAAGGAGACAAGATATCTGGAGATGAAAGAAACAGAAGAATACTACATCATAAGCGCAGGAACAGAAGAAAACAGCGACGAAGAAAGAACACTAAAAGAATTCGCAAACTACTGCCTGGCAGAAAGCAAATAAAAAAACAGAATAAAGAATGAAAAGATGACAAAAAAATACATACCCAACATGATAAGAACAAGAAAGATGCGAGAAGGCATACTATTAGTAGCAGACCAAGGAGGATGGACATACCTGACAAAAGAATCATACAAAAAATTCCTAAGACACGAACTAGACGAAAAACTAGAAAAAATACTGGAAGAAACAGGAATAATACTCACAGAAGAAAACATAAAAAAAGTCATGGAAACAACACTCAGCAAAAAAAAATTCCTTGATTACCCAACAGGACTGCATATAGTACTACCGACACTAAGATGCAACCACCAATGCATATACTGCCACTCAGCATCAAGAATAGGAAAAGAAGGAGAATATGACATGACAATAGAAACGGCAAGAAAAACGGTGGATTTCATATTCAGCACAAAAGCAAAAAGCCTAAAGATAGAGTATCAGGGAGGAGATGCATTACTGAACAAAAAAGCGCTAAAAGAATTCTTCTATTACGGAACAAAAAAAGCGAAAGAAACAGGGAAAAAAGTCAAGTTCTCACTAGTCACAAACACGACACTGCTAGACCAAGAAATGATAAACTGGATCAAAGAAAACAAGATAGGACTGACAACAAGCCTTGACGGACCAAAAGAAGTGCATGACAAGAACAGACAATACATAGGAGGAGCAGGAACATACGACGATGTCGTAAAAAACATAAAAAGATGCAAAGAACAAGGGATAAACATAGGAGCGCTGATGGTCACAACAAGACACAGCCTGACAAAAGCAAAAGAGATAATAGATGAGTACATAAGACTAGGATTCAGAAGCATACAACTAAAATACATAGACAAGATAGGATTCGCAGAAGAACAATGGAAAGAAGCAGGATACACAGCAGAAGAATACCTAAAATTCTGGAAAGAAGCCATGGAATACATCATACAAAAAAACAAAGAAGGAACAAGAATCATAGAACGGATAACACAAATATTCCTAAGAAAGATCATAACACCAAAAGACCCCGGATTCCTAGACCTAAGAAACCCGTGCGGAATAGCATTGGGACAGATAGCCTACAACTACAACGGAGACATATACAGCTGCGACGAAGGAAGAGGATTTGATATATTCAAACTAGGAAACGTCTATAAGACGACATTTGAAGAATACAGCAAAAGCAAACAAACACAAGCACTGGTAGAAGCTTCAATACTAGAAACACAATACTGCGACACATGCGTATACAAACCCTACTGCGGACAATGCCCAGTACTAAACTACGCAGAACAAAGAAACCTAATACCAAAACTAGCAAAAAGCAACAGATGCAAAGTACTAAAAGCACAATTTGACTGGATATTCGACAAGCTAATATTCGACAAAGAAGCGAGAAACATACTTACCTCCTGGGTGTAAATATGGAATACGAGATAAAAACAGGAACAAGATGCAACAACAACTGCGAATTCTGCCTTAACGAAAGAAGGGACTGGGACAAGACAACAGAACAAATACTGAATGAGATAGACCAAGCCATCAGAAAAGGGATAAGAACAATATCATTCACAGGAGGAGAAATAACAACAAGAAAAGACTTCATGAAACTGTTGACCGAAGCGAAAAGAAAAGGACTAGAAGTCAACATACAGACAAACGGAAGAGGATTCTCAATAGAAACACTGACAGAAGCGGTAGTATCATCAGGGATCAAACAATTCCTAGTAAGCCTGCACGCACATAATGAAGAACTAAATGCAAAGATGACAAAGGTAAAAGGAGGTTATGAACAGACAATAAAAGGGATACAAAACCTGGTGAGAAGAAAACAACGAGTAACAATAAACACAGTAGTCACGAACAGGAACATAAATTACCTACCAGAAATCATAGAACACCACACAAGACTAGGAGCTCAACTCCTACAGATAAGCTGGTGCAGACCAGAAGGAAAAGCAACAAAAGAACAAATACCCCAAATAACAAAAAATATGGAAACAGTAAACAAAGCGATAAACATAGCAGAAAAGAAAGGACAAAACATAGTAACTATAGGGATACCATTATGCCTGCTCAAAAACGAAAAATACTTCGGAAGACCATACATAAGAAGAAACGTGATAAAAGAAGGAAAGTTAATAACAGGAGAAGAACTCTTCAAAAAAGAAAAAAAGATACTCAAAGAAGAATGCAAAAAATGCTCAAAAAAAGACATCTGCGGAGGAATAAACAAGAAACACGCAGAAATACACAAAGAAAAAATAAAAG
>JALWQS010000095.1 GCA_027083015.1 Candidatus Woesearchaeota archaeon | reverse complement strand
TTGTGAACAATACTCTACTTCTTGTCTTATTGTTTTGGCTAATGAGTCGCTGTAACCTACTATCATCTTTCCGTTTATGAAAAGTGTTGGTACTCCTTGTACCTGTTTTCCGAAGGCTTTGGCCATCTTTTCGAACAATGCTCTTCCTTCTTTATCAAAATATACTTCGTGTTTTTCTATCGTGAAATTGTATTCTTGTGATAGTTGCTCTAAGAATGGTTCCATAGCTGCGCAGTGGGGGCATCCTTGTCCGTAGAAGAAGTATGCTTGTGCTTTTGTTCCTGTCTGATCAGTTATCGTTTCATCTGTTGTTACCTGATTGTCTTGAGCTTGAGCTATTGCTGGTAGTATCATAAGCATTGTCAGGATTATCAGCCACAGGATCTTTTTCATCATCATCTCCTTTTTCTGTTGTGATTACATCTGGCACTTCTACTTATTGAAATATCTTTCGGTGCGTTAGGTAAAATATCAGATCATTAAGAGAATGGTAAAGTAAGCTGTAAGCGGGATTTTGAGTCTTCTTTTGAGTCTTCTACAGGAATCTTCTGCGTCCACGCCCCTCACCTTTTCCTTCGCGCAGACCTCTTCCTTTCCCTATACCCCTCTTGTCCATCATTCCTCTTCTTTCAATTATTCCTCTTCTTTCGACCATGCCCCTCATTTCACCCATTCTCATTCTTTCTTGCACCCCTCTTCTTCCTACGATCTTGAAGTTTCCCCCCTCTATCCTTATGGCTTTTCCGTTGACTATAGCATCTGCTATCTTTGTTCTCGCTGATTGAAGTAGACGGTGGAAGGTTGGCTGTGATATCCCCATCTTGATTGCTGCTTCTTCCTGACCTAATGATTCTACATCTTTTAGTCTTACTGCTTCTGATTCATCTATGGATATCACAGTCTCTTCCAACTCAGACTTGGGAATGCCTGCTGGTTTGAAATAGGTCACATCAGGTTCAAAACCTACTCGTCTTCTTAATCTTGGTCTTGGCATTATTCTCTCAGCTCTTGAAGCTTCTTTTCTATGTCTGCTTTCTCTGCTTCCAATATTTTTATTTCTTCCTCTTTTGTCAGCTCTAGAGGTGTCGTATTATTAGAAGTTGCTGTTCTTCTTCCCAAGCCCAGTCCGTAACCGTAGCCTCGTCCTAAGCCTAAACCTCTTCCTCTGCCAAAGCCTCTTCCCAAGCCTCTGCCATAACCTCTTCCAAAACCGGCTCCAAATCCTAGCCTTGCTCCGGTTCCAGTTCTTCGTTCTCCGTTTCCGCAAAGGCCCAGACCTCTTCCGGTCATGGGTCCCTCGCCATTTGGTCCTGTTCTATCGTTTCCTGGCATTTAAACCACCCCGATTCAGTTTTTAGTTATGAATTATGATTCATAACCATAATGAATATATATTCATAATAACTATTTAAACCTTTCGTTATTGAGGTCAGAAGTAGATTGTTTTTACACATTCAACAGAGCTTAGAACTAAAAGATGGACTGGCCGGGACTTTCAGGCAGCAGATCCCTTACTGCGTTTTGAACCCGGGGCCTCCCGATATTTGGGAAGCTTTCAGTCAGCTTCTTGCCAACCGAGCGCTCTACCAGACTGAGCTACCAGCCCATGGGCGATAATGAAGTGAATGACGTATGGTATTTACTTTGTGATAATGGATGACAAGTCCATACAACTAACGCATCTTAAGTTTTAGTATTTATGTATTTTTGCTTTTTATTTCTTCTTCTCTCTTTAACAGCTGTCTTACTCTTTCATCACCTCTTATGCTTTTGATATAATCTACTACTTCTTGAGGCACAGATTCAGCCCATTGTTTTCCTTCTGCCATCGCAGTTCTTATCTTTGTTGCGCTTATGCCGAAATACCTCGGTGTTACTTTAACTTCATACCCTGCTTCCTTAAACAGCTTTTCTGTCCACGGATTCTCTGTCACCACTTTATCTGCCTTTCTTCCGACCAGGCTTTCTACATATTTCACATAGTTCTCATCGCACGGTATGTCTGGCACCAGCACTATCTTCGCTTTTATTCCCTTGTTCTTTAGTACACGGTTTATCATCTCTTCTCTTTCTTCTGCTGTGAAAGGGTTCTTTTCCTGATCTGATAATTGGCTGCTTCCTATCGCTATGACCAGATCCTTGTCTTCATCATAAGCTTTTTGGAATGCTTTTAGGTGTCCTCTATGCAAGGGTTGGAATCGTCCCAGTATCAGTATCATTGTCTTTTGCTCCGCACTCTCATCTGTTGTATTGTCTGTTCCTACTTGCTTTTTTAATTTTTCTGCAAGCCTGTCTGTTCTTCACGCCAGACTGAAATACCTGATACAAGAACATTTAAAAATGATTGGGTCTGGGTTATCTGAAAAAGAGGTATCTTATGAAGCATCTTAAGAGAGAGATTACACTTTTTGAAGCTACTGTTTATACGTTAGGCGTCATAATAGGTGCAGGTATCTATGTTCTGATAGGCAAAGCTGCTGCTCTTTCTGGTAATGGTATTTGGCTTTCTTTTCTCCTTGCTTCTTTTATCGCTGCCTGTACTGGCTTGAGTTATGCTGAACTGGCTTCCACTTATCCTTACGATTCTGCAGAGTTCCGTTATACCAAAAAAGCCTTTAAGGACAATAAGTTTTCTTTCGCTATCGGTTGGCTTAAGTTAGCTTCTTTGATCATCGCTATGGGTGCTGTTGCCCTTGGGTTTGGCGGTTATCTTAGCAGGATCTTGGGCATAACTCCTGTTCTCGGAGGCATCCTTCTTATATTATTATTGTTGATCACCAATATCATCGGTATGAGACAGACCATGTTTATCGATATTGGTTTTGTGATCTTGACCATCATCGGTCTTTTTATAGTTATTATTTCTGGTTTTGGTCATCTTGGTTCTGTTGATCTTTTGGATTTTCATATGGGTTGGAATGGTATCCTTTCTGGTGCTGCTTTGATCTTTTTTGCCTTTCTTGGTTTTGAGAATATAGGCAATATTGCTGAAGAGTCTCGTAATCCTCGCAGAACTCTTCCCAGAGCGCTTATCTATTCTATAATAATCTCAGCTATTCTTTATACTTTGGTCGCTGCTGTTGCTGTCAGTGTTGTCCCTTGGCAGACTCTTGCGCATTCTTTTGCGCCTTTGTCTGATATTGTTACTATAACTCTTGGTCATTACGGCGGTCTTGTGATGATCATCATCGCTCTTACAGCTACTGCTTCTACTGTTTTGGGTCTATTTGTCGCTTCTTCAAGGCTTCTTTATGGTATGGCTGAGGAGGGTTCTCTTCCTAAGGTTCTTCTTAAGCTTACTAAAAAGACTGGCGCTCCTTTCGTTGCTATTATCCTTACTGCCTTTATCGCTATATTGTTCATCCTTCCAGGCGATATAACGACTATTGCAGCTCTTACTGATTGGGGTGCTTTGTTCATCTTTATGGTTATCAACCTGACTGTCATCTGGCTTCGTTTTTCTGATCCTCACGCCGTCAGAGGGTTTCGTATCCCTTTGAATATCCGTAATGTCCCTGTGATTCCCATTGTTGGTATTATTTTTTGCAGTGCTATGCTTTTCCAGTTCTCTAAGAAGGTGTTCTTTGCAGGCGTTCTTTTCTTCCTTATCGGTACAGTCCTTTATTCTATGTTTTGGGAGAAGAAGCATAAGCCTTTACCGCATCATAAGCGTAAGGTTCATCATCTCATTAAGCATTATGGTGGTCATGTCAAGGCTGAGTAGGAGTATAGATTATTGTTCTGAAATCTTTAATAACAAAAACTCGCCACTCGGATCTATTCCCGACCTAAAGGTCGGAGTATTAAACTCTTTGCAGATCTCTAACGAGATTTTCAATAATGATTTAGGTCAGACTACCTCCGACTTTACCGAAAAAGAATAATAGCTTTCTTATCGTCTTCTTGAGTTGAAGCCTCTGCCAGAGAAGCTTTTTCTGACACGCCTGGGCTCATCTTCTTTTCTTTTTAGACGAACAGCATAACCAGCGATTACATTTCTCAGCTTCTTAGAACGGCAGTCGCTAAGCTCAGAAACAGAAGCTTTATTCCTTTCAAAGTCCTTTCCGAACTTTTGAGGATTTTTCTCTAAAAGCTTGAGAGTTGTTCGCTTTACCAAAACTGTTTTTATTCTTCCCATAAGGTTCGGGAAAAAGAGGGTATATTTAAAAGTTTGGGCTGGAGACATTGTTCACTTGCTATAACACTTAGCAAAGCCAGTCTTATTTTTAGAAATCCTATATTTCAAAATTTTCAGGGTCTTCTATATATTCTCTCACTCTCTCTGGTGCTTCTCTTGTCAGATAAGCTAATACTCTTGAATTGACTCCTTTTTGAGCAAAGCTTGTCATGCAATCTGGACAGACTTGTGTGCTTGCTTGTTGGTATACAGTTTGTAGCTGTTTTGCGTAAGGATTTAGTTCTGGATGGTCGTCTAGTCTTCCCCATTTTCCATTGGGTTTTGTCGCTCCGCACCCCATCACACAGGTTGCTGTCGGTTCTAAACCCATGTTTAGAAGTACTATCTGTTCTGCTACCCAGGAGTATTGTTCTAAGTACTCTTCAGGCAGTATCTCTGCATATCTTCTTCCTTGTATTGTAGCATTTGGCTGTTTTTCTCTTAATTCTTCCACACCTGAAACTACTTTTTTTGTAAGTTCTGATACCTCTTTTTCGTACTCTGGTGGAGGAGTGGTGATTTCTATCATTTTCTTCTTTATTCGGTGTTTGTGTATCGCTTATGC
>JALWQS010000094.1 GCA_027083015.1 Candidatus Woesearchaeota archaeon | reverse complement strand
TGGTAAATCTTGCTGCTGCTGAATAGAGCACTTGTGGGTGTCGGCATCCTTCATAGCCCGGAAAGTACCAGCAACCGCTCCATGTCGTCACTTTTCCCGGCAATTCTCCGTTGATGAAGTTTGCTACTCTTCCTAATGCCAGAGCGAACAATGAGGGTATTGTCAGCGCATCTGTCAGTTTTAGGAAATGCACTTTCTTGTTTATCTTATACTTCCAGAAGTACCATGTTGCTATAAGGACGCCTGCCAGTCCTCCGTGGAATGCCATCCCTCCTTCCCAGAAATAGAATATCTTTATCGGGTTTGCGAGGTAATATCTTGGATCCCAGAATATCACATGCACTAATCTGCTTCCTATAAGGACTCCCAGCATCATATAGAAAATCCAATCATACAGCTGATCGTTTGTTATATCCAATTCTTTCTTCTTGATAAGCCATTGGAGGTAAAGAAATGAGATTATAAACCCGAAAACATATACTAGTCCGTACCATCTTATCTCAAACGGCCCTATGGTCGCGATTGTTGGATTGAAATGATATACGAAAGGCATTCTGATTGTTGAAGGTTGCTCATTAATAAGCTTTCGCAAAGATTGATCGTGCTCTTATCATCCTTTCTGCTCCTTCGCTTACTGTCCCCTCTATTCTTCACCAATAGTTAATTATTTAAATAAAAGTGCTTTAGACCTTTTTATGCCAGCTAAAAAAAGAGGTCAAGGCAGTTCTGTAAAAAGAAATGTTAAACGCATAAATAGACCTGCTACTAAAAATAAGAAAGCTACTGGCAGAAAGGCTCGTACAAAAGCTACCAATAGTGACAAGAAGGGATTTAAGAGTTCTAAAAGAAAGAGCAGAACTTCTAAAGCTAAAGGCTCTGCCAGAAAGAAGAGGACTTCTGCCAGCTCTGAAAAAGAAAAAAATCTATTGAAAGACTCACCTAAAGATTCACGTTTTGTTCATGAAGAGCTTGAATTGGCTAAGGAATTGTTTAATGTTGAGAGGAAGAAGGGTTTTGCTCCCTGGATGGCGAAATATAGTCCTGTCTTGATCCCTGTCTTTGTCGGCCTGCTTACTTACCTGTACCTGATATTCTTTGTTTTCTATCCTAATATTATCACTAATGGTCATTACATCCAGTTCTTGTTTTTCATCCTCTTTGTTTTCCTGCTTGCAGGTGTTTTCATGTACCTTAGTATCCGGAGCGAGCTTTTGTTTGTAAGGATATTGAGTTTCATCTTCGTATTTGTGATAATAACTTTTCTGATATTCTTCATACTCTTGGCGCATGCGATGAGCAGTGGGATGATCGTATGACTATTAATGATGTTGTGACTTCTGAAAAGCTTGATAAGTATTTTTCTATAACTAAAGAAGCTCTTGATATGGTTAAGGATAAGGGTCTTGATGAAGGTCGTCTTGAAGAAGCTAAGGATTTCCTTGATATGGCCGAGAGGTATTTTCGTGATGCTCAGCATTTTGCTGAGAAAGGTGACAGGGTTCTTGCTTTTGCAGCTCTAAATTATGCTCATGGCTGGCTTGATGCAGGAGCGAGAATTAGGTTGTTTAAGGTTAAGGATTCGCGACTTTTTACTGTTGATGATGAAGAGTAACTTCCTGATTTCTGATCCTTTTTTAGAGTTTTTTCTCTAATAATCTGGTCAGCATGTCCAGTATCTTCCAGTTTCCTTCTAACAGCATATTTGATGTCTCTATCATTATCCTTATATATTCTTCTGGAAGAAGTATCTTTTTTTCTTGCGAGAATAATGTGCTTATGTTTGCTGTGCCTATAATCTCTACAGTTATCTTTTTGCTTAGTGATATTATTCCGCAGCGTTTCAGTCCTATGCTTCTTACAAGCCTTAACAGTTTGTCTGCGTCTTCTATCGTGCGGCAAACAACATGTATTATGAACGGCTCATACCTATAGACTACCTGTTCTTCAGGCACTTCTTTGATTGATTCTTTGAGCTGTTCCAGGCTGAACTTATCGTGTGATACGAATAGCCATTCAGCATCTGCTTTTGTGCCTGACCCGGGGATCTTCAGCAATACCATCCTTCCTGCGCAGCTTGATGTTGTGTAATAGTTGTCTTTGCTGTTTATAGCATCGCATAATGGTATTATTTTCTCGTCCCATGATCCTTTTGAGGACTTATCGTCTTTTCCTAATGCGTTTTTCTTGTCCAGTTCGAATGATGTATTCATACTTTTTCAGGTTTGGAAGGATATTAATAAACTTTGTCACCATCTACAGGTAGTCATGTTTAGTAAGTTTTAAAAAAGAGCTTTCATTAGCACCAGATATGGTTATCTCACACTTATCAAACCCTATCGCTATGATCTTTGGGTTCATATTGCTTATCATAATAGCCAGAGCAGGGTTGCTTCGCATAAGCTGGTTCGCTAAGAACCCATCTGTCACATCAGCGGTCCTGATCATTGTCGGAGTAGCCACTATTATATACCTTCCTCTTCTTAAGATAGTCGCCCTTTCTGTTCCTTTGGTCGTTCTTGTTATTTTGTTTCTTGCAGGAGTATGGGCTATCTTTTATGCTCTTCAGATGAGAGAGGAGAGCATCTATCCTTTCATGAAACGGCTCGGGTTCTTGCGTATCCTTACTTATATCCTGATAATCTCTGCCGTCTCTTTTGGTGCCAGCCAGGTCTTCGGAGAGAAACTGCTTGAAAAACCCTCTTTTTCCCTGTCTGATGCTATGAGTTCTAATGAAGAAAAAGCTAAGATAGACTTCACACCGTTCTTTACGAGTCAGGTGTTGGATCTGCTTCTCATTATCATAATCCTTGGGGCGCTCTTTGTCTTTCTTAATTCTGCTAAAGGATAAAACGCTAAAGGTTTAAGATATGTAGAAGATCATGAAAACAGAATATTACCAAAACCGGCCATGATCTCAGGATCATAAGTTGAACTTATGACCATATACGCTTCTCATCGCTTGGTACGCTTCTTCAAAATCTGCCGTCAATGTATTTCTTGGCCCAAGTTCCTGGATGTTACGCATGTTTAAGAGTTCCCGTTCTCCGCGATTCAATCGTTCCTTTACTCCGCCTCCTTCCTTTTTCAGCACCAAAACCTGCCTTCCTAGTTTGTTCTCATAGTATGCTTGTTTGACCGTCGGCAATACTACAGGACTTATGACTCTTCTTCCTTCTTCAAGTCTTTCCTGCGCGTGCTTGAGATACACTGCTATAGTATGTGCACAGAAGTACGTAAAGTCGTACTCTCTTGATTCATGAAGCATACCGACGTATTTTGCGTCAAGACAATGACATGCTCCGCTAAGGTCTGTCCAGCGTCTCAGAAGATCTTTTGGTATCGGTCTTCTTGGATCATAATCTATCACATGGCTTATGTAAGGGTCGTATCTTTGCCGTATGCCTGAACGGGAAAGGACTTCACCTTCACTTCCGTGAGCATACTCCTGGCTTATCCTTATTATATCACTCTGTCTTACCTTATGCCCTTCATTTTGTAGTCTCTCCACAAGGTCTGAGAACATCAGCATAAGTAGCCCCTGTGAATTGTTCGTCGTCAGGAATACCCGTTGATGTCTGTCAAGACCTGTATATACCAGCCCAAAGTATAGTTTGTCTTTTCTAAGTCTTGACAGTCGTTCCAGCATTATGTCTTCGGGCTTGCCTGCTTCTGCCATCTCATTTCTGGACCTGAAGTATGGTACCAAATAGGCATAGTGCAGTTGAAGAAGATCAGATACCACATCTTCTGCACGCTCTCTCATCTTAGGATCTTTTTTCAGCCACTTCATCTCTTCTCTCCAGATATCATTTTTTCTTCTTAATTTTCTTAAGGTAACTCCTGGTTGTTTCAATAGTTCATCTTCTATGATCTTTTCCAGGTAGATGTTGAATGCTCTCCGGTATGTCTTTTCTGGATCCTTTATGAAGCGTTGTGAGAACGGTTCCGGAAGCTCAAAGTTCCTGTCTAGGAGTATGATCTCAAAATCTGCTGAGTTGCGGATTGCTGAGGCTGCTCTGAGAGGGTCCCTGACAAAAGTAACTATCGCTCGTGAGACGTAATTGAAATCTCCCTCCGGGTCTGTCGTCAATGTTTCTCTGTATAATCCTTGAAGCAGTCTCCTGTAGTTATGTACCCTTTCAGGGATTTCTAACCGCTTAAAGACTACTCTTCCATTTTCTATGCGTAGATGGTCAAGGATCTTTCTCTGGGAGACCAGTTCTTCCAGCTGTTCTACCTGTCGCCTGCTGCCCGGAGTGTTGGAGATTTCTTTTCTAGCTTCACGTATCCTTTTGTCTAGATAGGATTTTTTTCCTCTCAAGAATGTTTTTGGATTCTTGTATCTGCGCGATTCTCTTTCAGCCTCAGTTCCGCGTCTGTTAAAATTACGCACAGCCTCTGAGATTATGGCCTCTCTCTTTGGCGTATAAAGAACATCCTGTTTCAGATCTTTTAACATTGAACTTATGTCGGTTACCATCGTTTTCTTAATCTTAAATGAAACCTATGCCTGACAAACTACTGAACGCCTGACAAGCTACATATTAGTATGTCAGCAAAGTATTAAAAATAGTGTGGTGATAATTTTACCCACTTTCTTGCAAGGACTAATTCTTCATCAACCTAGACATCCTTTCCTTCTCTATAAAGATTTATAAACTATCTGTATGTCTGCTTTCCCGTACAATGGCAGAAAAAGAGACTGATAAGGAACATAAGGATGTTGAGCACATAGTTTCTGATGCTATGCGCAAGGCCCTTGGTGTCAGGATATCTGAGATATCTAAGGATATTTCAGGCAAGCTGAAGAAGAGCCCGCTTCTGGATTTTACCATAAATACTAAGATAAAGTTTAAGCTGGCGAAAAAAAGGTTCAAGCAGGAATACCTAAGGAAGCTTCTGAGGACGAGTTACGGAAATATATCAATGGTCGCTAAACGTGCAGGTGTTGACAGGCGCAGCATCCATCGTATCGTGAAAGACGCAGGCATAGATGTCCACAAGATAAGAGAAGAGATGATAAAGCCTTACGAGGTAAAACAGAAAGCTGTCGGCAACATAATTGAAGATGTTCTTGAGCATTACAGGACGGTCATCCACCCTTCTAAGATTGAAGAGGTATATAAGAATGTCAATAATGTCTCTAAGGATATTCTTGATGAGATTCCTGACAGACAGCTGAGCTTGAAAGAGGCCGAGGAAGAGTTTGAAAAATCCTACTTATCTAAGGCTCTCGACGAAAATGATGGAAATGCTACGCGTACTGCCAAGAAGATCGGTCTTAGGTATGAGACTCTTCTTCGAAAGCTTAAGAGTTTGGGCCTGAGATAAAGAGAAGAATAACAAAAACTCGCCACTCGGGTCTATCCCCAACCTAAAGGTAGGGGTATTAAACTCCTTGCAAATCTCTAACGAGATTTTCAATAAGACGGCAAAAATATAAGAGATCTGATGCTGAATAAGGTTTAAGCGACGTTTAAGGAGTTGATATGATTGCAACCACACACTCATTTTTTGTTTCCACTGGCCATCGGCTTATTGCTATTTCGGTTTGGCATGATATCTTGGAAGATTGCTTTGTTGTGTGCAGTGGTCGGTGTTTTGATAGACCTTGACCACTATGTTGAGTATGTTATTCATGCTAAAAAAAATCGTTTCTCTTTCATCGGTATGTGGAATGATTCTATGACAAAAGAGAGTTTTGTCAAGAGAAGTTTTACGCATTATTGGCCCGGCATGATCGGCACTACACTGCTCATAATTATACTGTTTCCCTTTTCCAGCCTTGCTTCTTTGGTATTGGCTATCGCTTATTATTCTCATATGATACTGGATTATATTGAGTTGACACAGAAAAGGTTTGTCCGATGGAAGATGCTCTTTATCTATATGAAAGAAAGCTATCTGAATATAGCTTTTGACATCATTTTCTTGACAACCATCGTGCTTCTCTTAGCAGTATAGGATTACCAGCCTCTTGCAGGCCGGCCAGAGTTAGTTTCCAAAAGATTTATTTAAAAACCTTATCTTCCTCGATTACACCAATATATTGTTATGATGCGTGATAATTATGAAGAAGATCATCCTTGATACAAACTTTTTGTTGATTCCCAGCCAGTTCGGCGTGGACATCTTCTCTGAAATAAAGCGCATTATGGATGAAGAATATGAGCTTTGTATCGTTGATAGCACGCTTGATGAGCTTGATAAGCTTCAGATTACCGAATCAGGATCTGATAAGAAAGCTGCAAAGCTCGCAAAAGACCTTATTAAGGCTAAATCCATCAAGGTTTTAAAAACAGAAAAGAATTTAAATACCGATAAACTGATTGTAAATCTGGCAAAAAACCCTGATTTTATAGTAGCAACACAAGATAAGGAACTTAAAGGGATTTTGAAAGGAAATAAAGTGCCATTAATTATTTTAAGGGCTAAAAAACATTTACAGTTGATTTAAAGGTTCAAATGCTTAATAGGGCTTTTGGTCTTAGACTTAAGGTAAGCCTGAAAAGCGCATGAGGGGTATAACCTATGTTTTACAGAACAAAACTTAATGATCACATAAGAGTGCCACCAACGTATTTTGGTCTTAAGAAAGAAGAGGCTGTAACAAAGAGGGTCAAGAAGAAGTATGATGGTTTCATCTCAAAAGAGATGGGCATTGTCATTGATGTTTCAAAGATCAATGATATCCGGGAAGGCATCATAATCCCTGGCGACGGAGCTATATATTATGATGTTACCTTTGAATTATTATGCTTTAAGCCTGAGATGCAGGAAGTAGTGATCGGTAAGATCCGTGACATCGCTGACTTCGGCGCATTCATCCAGCTGGGACCTATTGAAGGCATGATCCATGTTTCGCAGACCATGGATGATTTCGTATCATTCTCTAAAGAGAAGGTGCTTAGCGGAAAAGAGACGAAGAAAGTGCTTAAGGTTGGCGATAAATGCCGTGCAAGGATTGTTGCGGTCTCTTTCAAGGAGGTTTCCAATCCTAAACTCGGTCTGACCATGAGACAGGAGTTCCTCGGTAAATTTGAATGGATTGAGGAAGAGAAAGAAGGCGGCAGCAAGAAGAAAGGCAAAAAAGAAGAGAAGAAGAAATAAAGCTTAAAGACAAGAAAAGTTTTGAGCATGATCAATAGGCGAGCATTATGGTTAAGAAAAAGGTTTGTAAACGATGTAAGATGTTTGTTGAAGGAAATGAGTGTCCTATCTGTAAGACTTCTAACTTCACGACTAACTGGCAGGGAAGAATCTATATCATTGATCCTAAGAAAAGTTTTGTCGGTAAACAGATCGGCGTAGATGTTAAAGGGGAATTCGCGCTTAAGTGTAGGTGAATATTATGGAAATCAATATTTTAAAGGAAAGAGATACACCATTGTTGTCAAGAAAAAGGTTTACTTTGGAGATCATCAAGGAAGGACCTACTCCTTCCAGAAGTGAAATCAGGGACGCTGTAGCTGTTAAGCTAAAATCTGATAAGAACCTCACTATCATAAAGCATGTTTACCCTCGTTATGGCGTGCAAAAAGCAAGGGTTATCGCTCATGTTTATGAAAAAGAGGCCGACCTGAAAAGGTATGAGGATGAAGGTATGCTTAAGAAGCATGAGAAACCTGAAGCAAAAAAGGAAGCTCAGGACTCTGGTGAAGCTGCTGCTGAAAAACCGGCAGAGGCTGCATAAGATTATCATATTAGTTGATGTGGTGAATTGAATGGCTAAAAAGAAAGAACATAAGAAGAAACCTGGAAGTCACAAGTATAAGCATTACGAAGTGGCTGGTAATGAGCTTAAAAGAAAACAGAAGTTCTGCCCAAAGTGCGGTGTCGGAGTCTTCATGGCTAAGCATAAGGACAGGGAGACCTGTGGTCAGTGCGGATATACTGAGTTCATCGGAAAGAAATGATTCTTATTGGTTATTGAATAAATATTTTATCAGCTCTTGTTCTTTATTGTTCACTTATCTGCTTTGTTCATCAAGCTGGTTTAAGACTTCTTTCAGCTTGTCAAGATTCGCTCCTATGCCTGCCCAATCGCCTGCTTTCATACTCTCCTCTATTTTATCATAATATTCTTGTGCTTGTCTTACTAGGCTTTTGGGTATTGACTTTTTGTTTTCATCTTCGCCCGCAACACTGCCGGTCTCTTGTGTGCCTGAACCAGTCGCTCCTTCTTCTGTTGATATTCTTGTACCAAACAATTTCTGTACTGCTGTGTTGAAATCTTTTTCCATGACTACCTGTTTTCCGTCGGAAATTATTATCCTTTTAAGCTCTGGTAATTGTGTCTTCTCTGCAATGATGTACAATGGTTCTACATATATCAATGAATGATCTATTGGTATCACCAACAGGTTTCCTCTGATGACTGTGGATCCCCTTTGGCCCCAAAGCGTCAGTTGTTCTGATATCTTTGCATCCTGGTCTATCCTTGCCTCTATCTGCATAGGTCCGTATATGAGTTTTTCTTTCGGGAACTTATAAACTACCAGTTTTCCATAATCATCGTCGGAACGTGCCGCTAACCACCCTATCATGTTATCCTTGTTGCTTGGTGTAAAGGGTGTCATAAGTATGAATTCTTCTTTGTTCTCTCCAGGAAGGGTCATGATTATATAGTAAGGCTTCATCTTGATCTCTTTGCCTTCTCCATAGACCTCGTCGGGTATTGACCATTTATCTTCTTTATTGTAGAAGACTTTAGGATCTTTCATGTGGTATATCCTGTACATGTTTGCTTGTATATTAAAGAGTTCTTCTGGGTAACGTACATGCGCTTTTAGGTCCTTGGGCATCTCGTTAAAGTCGCGGAACATCTCTGGGAATATTTTTTTGTATGTATTGATTATCGGGTCTTTATCGTCTGTAATATAGAATGTCGGATTTCCGTCAAATGCGTCTATGACGACCTTAACAGAGTTCCTTATGTAGTTTATCTTGAAGAAATCATCTAGCCAGGTATATTCTGAGTAAGGGAACGCGTCTGAATAGGTATAGGTATCCATCATCCAGAACAGTTTTCCTTCAGATATGGTGATATAAGGGTCAGGATCTTGCAACAAAAATGGTGCTATCTTGCTTATGCGTCCCTTTATGTTCCTGTAGAACAACACCTTAGACTCTGGTGAGACATCGCTTGTGAGCAGGATCTTCAGGTCTCCGAACCTTATTGCAAACAATAGTTTTCTCCAGAAAGAGTTTACCCTTACTCCCCCTTTGCCCTGATAATGCGTGTAAGTATTCTTGTCTCCTTGAGGATAATCAAATTCTGCCGTTGCAGTGTTTGTTATCACATAATCCAGGTTTCCTTCTCCATAATATATTCTTGGCTGATCTATCTTCAGGCTGTCATAGGATGCCTGTGGAGGTATGTCTTTAACCATGAGTTCTGGCAGACCTTCTGATGTGAACCTGTTGACTGGTGACAGGGTCACTCCCATCCCATGTGTGAATATGAGTTTTTTATTGACCCACGTCTGTGCTGCCTGCGGCAGTTGGTTTTGGTTCAGTTCCCTGGCTGACAGCATGACTTCTGAATAATTGTTTCCTATCGTGTAACGATCTACATCCACATCATTAAAGTCATAGTATAGTCTTATCTCTTGCAGCTGGTTATATGTTTGTTTCAGTGGTCGGTGATCCCACAATCTTATATTATCAAAGGTTGACCTTGTCGCTTTTGATTTTAGCATATCTGATGAGGCGTTTGATAGTTCGTGGAAGTCGTAGGAGAGTTCTTGTATGTTGTCAAGACCATAAGCAGTTCTTGTTAACCGTATATTATTGTCTATGAATGGCCGTTCCAGTGTCAGTTCATTGGGCAAGACCTTGAAATACTGGATCATTCCGGGAATTACTGAAAGTGCGATGAATACGACGGCCAGGAATGTTATGATCGTTATTGGGATTATATTTTTCTTCTTTAGTATGCTTGGCCACACGAAGAGTTCAATTGCAATTACTATCGATAGTATCACAAGGAACATAAGTATCGGTAAAGTAACATTCACATCTGTGTATCCTGCTCCTGTAATTATGCCTCTTGGCGAGTTAAGGACTGCGTATCGCTTGATGAAGTAATATGCTGCTATTAGTATGAAGACTAATGACCCTAAGAATGAGAGATGGACTTTTGCTCGTCTTGTGGCTTTGTAGGAGAAACTGAACTGACGGGTCTCTATAGGGGCGCCTAGCACTCCCGGATCATTGGTGATATTCATGAAACTTATGTGGTTCCTCAACAAGTATATTATGCCTGATATGATAAAAGCGGATATTATCGCTGCTATGAGGAATTTTAGCACTAGTTGTATGAAAGGCAATGTGAATACGAAGAATGCGATGTCCTTTCCGAATATAGGATCGGTTGTTCCGAATGGTGTCTGGTTAATATACAATAACACTGTTTTCCAGGAGTTTTTGAATCCGTAAGCGAATACAGCGGCTATGGAACCTATTATAATGAAAAGCGTTTTTGATGATAAGCTTTGCTTGATCACATGTTTTCTTGTCACTTTCTGTTCTTTGTTGGCAAATAGGATATTAGCTGCTTGTATCACAAAGAATATGAAAAAGACTGATACTACCAGGATTGTCTGCGTGTAGAAGATCTTTAGGAATACTTCGCTTAGGTTCAGGTTCTTGAACCATAAGTAGTCCAGGTAAAGGCCTGCAAAGATCGGAAGAAAGACTATGATCAGTGAGAAGATTATGATCGCTATTGATTTCTTGCTCAATGTCGCTGACTCTTTTATTGCCTGGAATGAAGATTCCTGTTTTGGTCTCATAAAAGCTTTGGTGTTGCTGTAGTTTATAATATTTTTGGGTTGATTATCTTAATCTGCTCGAACTGTAATATAGCTCGTTGATCAGAAACCGGATTAATGAGTTGAATTATCTATATCTTATTTTTTTTCAGCTTTAATAAGTATCCCAGATAGTTTACTGTTGGGTGGAGCAAACCGAAAAGCACTATTGCTGTTAGCACTATCTCCCAGGAAGGTATCGCAGGTATCATATAGAATGAGATGAAGATCAGAGATCCCAAGACCCAGTCTATCTGGTCAAAGGGTATCCATGACTGCCCTGGTTGTATATTGTTTTGTCTTTTGAAGAAACTTTCTGTTACATCCCCTGCAAGCGCTCCCAGACCTAAAATAGTCCCTAATACAAAGATGTTGACTGATGAGTAATCTATCAACGAGTAAGATTGCATGTAAGGGTATAGAAGTTTTTGAAGATAGACCCCCATTATTCCTCCTAGAATACCTGCTATCAATCCTCGCCACGTCTTATGAGCTCCAAAGATTCTTTTTTTTCTGAATGTTTTTTTGAAATCTAATGGGTATTCCAGAAAAGGTATCTTTTTTACAAGCACTGGCGCCATGTTTGCCAGACCTGCTGGTGCTAATAACCAGAAAGCAATGATTATTTTTTCTAATAACGTTTTTCTCACCTTTCTTTAGAGACGATCAACAGGTTGAACTAAGGTTAATCTGTAAAGATTAAGAATCATACAGCTTATAAGCTTTGCTCTTAATCTTAGTTCTTGATGCTCATTATTGACCAGGAAGAATTATAAATACGAAAGGTCTGCTTCGTGTTATGGTCAGAAGATATGAGATCCATCTGCATACTAAGTATTCTTCCTGCAGTTCTCTTGAACCTCTTGATATTCTCAGGACTGCTCAGCGATTGCATCTTGATGGTGTTGCTGTTACTGATCATAATACTATCAAAGGCGCTCTTAAGACCAGACAGTTGGTTGATAAGATGCGTACGAAGAAAAAAGGCGTCAAAGGCCGGATCAAAGATGATTTTGAGATTATCATAGGTGAAGAGGTCAGTACAGATATTGGTCATGTGCTCGTCTATTATGTTAATAAAGAGATCAAGAGAGGCGATATTCACCGGGTGATTGAAGAAGCTAGGTCTCAGGGAGCTTTGGTCGTTCTTGCGCACCCGTTCAATCTCATAAGTGAAAAGCTCAGTAAGGTCTTGCCTTTGAGCCGAACATCTGCTAAGGTGGATCCTGAGCTGTTAAGACAGTTCGACGCTGTTGAGGTCTTCAATTCTCGTTGTCTTTTGAAGAAGGATAATGAATTATCTGCCAAACTTGCTGAGAGGTTTAAGATACCGATTGTCGGCGGCAGTGATGCTCATTTCAGGAATGAGATCGGCAATACTTTGATCGAGTTTGATGATAGATACTCGTTCCGTGAAGCTGTGCTTAAAGGCAAGGTTCGTGTCATCAGCAAGAAGAAGACCAAACCTATAAATCATCTTAGAAGTGCGGCATCTAAGATCAGCTCCAGGATCAGGAGATAGGAACTATATGACAATGACCCTAAATTCTGCTCTGAACTGATGCTTTAAACGACATATTAATAAACCTCCTGTACTTGAAGTTCTTTATGACTCACAGGTTTCGTAATAAAGAAAAGAGGAGTTTCAGCGACTTGATACAGAAGCATAATGCTTTGGCCAGGGTTATTATCCTGGTGGTTCTTGTGTCAGCAATTATTATAACTGCGACCATTTTAGCGAATCCTAGAGTTAGAGGTGAACCTCAGGCTTGTTTCAAGGCGGATCAGAGCCGTTGTGTCAAGCTTATAGGTATTGCCGATACTGAGGAGAGCCGTAAGGTCGGTTTATCTAAGTATGATCATCTTGCCCCTAACACAGGGTTATTGTTTGTTTTTGAAAGAGAGCGTACCAGCACCTTTTGGATGAAGGATATGAGTTTTCCTATTGATATCATCTGGTTGAACTCTGGCAAGAGGGTTGTTCATATTGTTAAGGATGCTCCTCCTTGTGAGGATGATAATTGTGAATTATATAATTGTCTTTACACTTCAAAATATGTCGTTGAGGTTCCGGCTGGTTGGTCTGATGAGTATAACATCTATGTCGGTGACCCGGTCACTTTTTTGAATACCAAATACTGATGCCTAAATTAAAGATAAGATCGCTGATAAGATGAAACCAGTTTCTAAGAACATAGACAATATTATTTCTGTACTGAAAAAAGAGATCAAGGCTAAGCACCTATCTATCCCCATTGTCACTGAGATTTCCTGGTCTCGTTCTCCATTTAAGGTTTTGATTTCTACTATGCTTTCTTTGAGGACTAAGGATGCTGTGACTGCTGCAGCTTCTAATCGTCTTTTCAAGGTAGCTCCTACTCCTGAAAAGCTGGCTAAACTTCCTGTTTCCAGGATTGAAAAGCTTATTTATCCTGTCGGTTTTTACAAGACTAAAGCTCCTAAGATCAGAGAGGTCAGTCGTCGTATAATCAAGGACTATGATGGTAAGGTTCCTGATGACATAGATGAGCTTTTGAAGTTTGATGGTGTGGGAAGAAAGACTGCTAATCTAGTGGTTACTTTGGGTTTTGGAAAGCCAGGCATCTGTGTTGATACTCATGTTCACCGGATCTCTAACCGCTTGGGCTATGTTAAGACCAAGACCCCTTTTGAGACTGAGATGGCTCTTCGTAAGAAGCTTCCTAAAAAATATTGGATCATATATAATGATCTCCTTGTAACTTGGGGTCAGAACATCTGCGTTCCTGTCAGTCCTTGGTGCAGCAAGTGTGCTATAGAAAGATGGTGTAATAAAGTTGATGTAAAAAGATTTAGGTGATCGGTAATTATACCGATCGTCGTATTGCATCGCGCTGTTATTATTCTTCTGCTAATGCCCAGATAGCTTTTAGTGATACCACTACTGCTGCTGGTATGATAAACAAAAGCATCGCTGAGAATACTGATTTAAGCATCGGACCTACGAACTGTATCGCGCCTAGTAATTGTCCTCCCATGCTTGACATAACTACCAGTACGAGTGCTGCGAACAGGAAACTATTGATCTCTTTTCCTGTCACGTTTAGTATTCCTACGACCAATCCCAACAGTATCAACAGGGACGTTACTGCTGCTCCTATCGGCCAGAAACCTGCGATGATCGCTATGATCAGACCGGCGATGAATGACCAGCTTCCCACCTTTTGTACGAAGTTGGCCTTATGATGTTCGGGTTCTTTTTTTTGAGCTTTTTTAGCCATATTTACACACCTATTTTTTGTTGATTTAGCCTCTTATCCTTGACAGATCCTTAAAGAGTCTGAAAATTAAGGCCTATTTAGCGAAGAGAAATTATAAATGTTTCTATGAAAAATATATAAAATAGAATACCACTAGAAAGTAGCGCTTAACGCTTAATGAATCTCCATGCGAACTTGGTCTTCACTAATATACTTTGCTCATTGCTCTCGCATAAAGAACACTATAATCTACTATGGTAATCACCGAAGATAGTAATACAAGAAATATGTAATATTCAAAGAATGGAACTTCTAGTATAATCCACAAAAGTGAAATAAAAATTAGGACAGATGTTATTTTACCAGACCTTCTGATTTGAAGCAGCCTTCTAAATCTCTTGATGGTATTGTCAAACAAAGTAAGCAAAACTAAGATTATAACAATCCCCGTAACATAGAAATCTCTTAGAAGCAACACAACCATCTGAAATTCTGAAAGCCTATGATTTATAAAAAGAAGTAAGGTTGCGCTAATCAGAAAAAGCTTATCGCAAACAGCAGCAATGATTATTCTAATATTACTAACTTTGTGTTCTTGCCTTAGAAAGAAGCCATCTACCATGTCACTTAGAGCTGCAAATAGGATAATAATCACTGTAAGCCACTTGTTAGGATATAATAAGAATAAAGGAACAATAAGAAGAGTACGCATATAACTTATAATGTTTGGAGCACTCACCAACTGATCAACGGTCTGTTGGTTCATTTTGGGATTTTCTCCTTCTTCCTTTATCATTAATTTTATGAACATATTTAGTAAGATGTCTAGTATATTTATGGTTGGTTAATATGTTTTTATCAGGTTCCTTATGATGAGCATGATAATAATAGGGTAACCCTTTTCTAAATCTTCTGGTTAAATAAAACCATTCAAGCAACATACGATCTTTCCACATATTTTTTATCAGCTTTCTTGGTGCTGAATGTTCCTCCTCGATAAATTTACCTACAGCATGAACTGCATCTTCAATAATCGGTTCTTCTCTACCGATGACGATAGATCTGCCTTTCCTAATCTCATCAAGAAAATCAGGTATTGTATCTGCTTTGCACAGAGTAAGGCAGTTACCAAGTTCACTAAGACAATGCCCATCAGAACCCCCAGTAAAAGGTTTGCTTGCTTTTGTGGCCCAAGCAAGTGCTTTTTTATTCATGTCTCTTGTGCAGCTACTGTTAATAACTTCAATAGCATCAAGCTTCTTGATTATCTTATCAGGCACATCCCACTTCTTGATTCCACAAAAGCCAGGTCCAAAAGGGTGAGGAGCAGTCACTATGCATTCATGTTGTCGTGCAATATCAATAAGTTCTTCATAATCTAGATCTATAAACCAAGGATTATTTTTCAGCCTTTTCTTCAAAGTCGCATTGTAGAAACTTTTTAAAGCAGTGAATGAATAGAAATGCAGCAAAACGTGAATCCCATTATGACAACTCACTTCTATACCTGGAATGACAAATACATTTTTTTTACTAATTTTCAGAGCGCCTTTTATCTGATTATGATCAGTAATTGCAACACCAAAGTGATTTTGATCACATTTCTTCATAACAGAACAGATTTTAGAAAGACCATCAAGACTATATTGAGAATGAAAATGCATATCGACAGCTTGGTATCCAGCATCACGCAACTTTTTCAAGCGTTCGGAGTTTAATATATCTTTTTCAAAATAAACCTGACCCATTTTGCCTCTTTTTAAATAATAATCTTATCAGCTATAAAGTATTTAAATATATTGCCCAAAAGATTTAAATGTTTTTATCTGGAGACAGGTTGTATGAATAAGAAGATATTAATTACTGGAGGCTGTGGTTTTTTAGGGCAGCACTTAGTTCAACTTCTTCTAGAAAAATATCCCGCAATAAAGATAAAAGTTCTTGATATGAGAGAACATCCGAGACCATTATTCACCCATAAAGGTTTGGTTGATATAGCAATAGGAAAAGATATAACTGTCTATGAGCAGATAAAGGAAGAATTTGTTGGTTTTGACACTGTTGTACATCTCGCAGGCATAGTATCTTTCTCCCTAAAGGATAAAGGACTGCTCAAGAAAGTCAACGTTGATGGTACAAGAAATGTACTGCGCGCAGTGAAAGAGAATGGAATCAAACAATTTATACATGTTAGTTCTGTTGCGGCATTAGGTTATAGTGATGATAAGGATCATCCAGTTACTGAGGACTACAGATTTGATTGGAATCTTGCAAGGAAGAGAAAAAAATACTATATGCTCACAAAACACATGGCTGATTGTGTAATCAAGAAGGAAGGAGTTGATGCCGTCATCCTTCATCCGGGGCTTTTGTTTGGTCCTGGCGATTATACAAATTCTGCTAAACTAGTGAATGCAATTAAAACAGGCAGAATACCTTTTAATATGCCCGGAGGTACAAACATAATCGATGTCAGGGATGTAGCTATAGGGATAATTTCTATTATTGAGAAAAACGTAAGAAAAGGCAGCTACCTTCTAAGCGGACACAATCTCACTTTCAAAGAAATAAACAAGATAATAGCCACTCACGTTGGTGTAAAACCACCAAAAATTACGTTACCAAGATTTATGAACGGATTACTGTTCCATCTTTTGCTCTTAGCTGAGAATATCTCAAGGAAGAGACTTGACTTGACAGCAGATAATATAGATTCTTCATTCAAGTATAGATTTTTTGACAATTCAAAAGCAATACAGGAACTTAAATGGAAACCTAAAATCTCTTTTTCTGATTCTGTAATTGATACTGTAAAGTGGATGACTAAAGATGAACAGGTTAAAAGATAAAGTTGTCATAGTGACAGGAGCAAGCAGCGGCATAGGAAGAGCAGCCTCAATAGCTTTTGCAAGAGAAGGGGCTAAGATTGTTATGGCAGCTCGAAGAGAACAGGAACTCCTGAAGATAAAGACTTACATCAAGAAATTTAATAAGAATTGTATTATCCAGAAGACTGATGTAACCTCCGAGACCGATATAAAAAAACTCTTTAAAGCTGCAATTAACCGTTTTGGTACTATAGATATTGTAGTTAATAATGCAGGCAGAGGTCTACCCGCCAAAATAAATAATATAACGTTTGATGCTTGGTCAGATATTATACATACAAACCTTACGAGCGTCTTTTTATGCACAAGGGAAGCAATCAAGCACATGATTAGTAAGAAGTCAAAAAAGAAAGGACATATAATTACCGTCTCTTCAGTAGCGGGTCTTTATGGAGCACCAGGTTTCAGCGCATATTGTGCTTCAAAACATGGAGTTACAGGTTTCCAAAGAAGTGCCAAACTTGAATTATGGAAAAAAGGAATCAAAGTATCCACTATTTTTCCCGCACGTGTTCAAACCGAGTTCTTTAACAACTATGCTAAACAACCAGCCAGAAGCCAAATGTTATCAGCAAAAGATATTGGAAATTATATAGTTACTGTTGCAAAGGGATCTCTTCTTCTAAGAGCAGCGGCCAGGATGAAGTTACTGCTCAAAAGAATACATAATTTTATAAAATATTGAAGATAACACAC
>JALWQS010000093.1 GCA_027083015.1 Candidatus Woesearchaeota archaeon | reverse complement strand
TTGTTTCTATCCCTATAGCTTTGGTTGCGTTTGCTGTTTTTTCTACCATGGCTAAGCACGCGGCTGCTGTGTCTATGTTTTTTAGTATGATTCCTTTCTATAATTATCTTATTTGGGGTTGGTCTGCTGAGACTGTTGCGCAGTTAAAGGGTGTTAAGTCTGTGATTTTTGCTTTGATTGCTCTTCTTTTCGTCTTGGGTCTGAATCTTGTTCTTCCTTCTGTTCTTCTTTGATTTTTTCTATAGCTTTGACTTGTTTTGAACCAATCAACACTTTTTTATACCTGGTTAGCTTCTTTCTTGTTATGAAGAAGAAGTTTGTTCTTGTTTCCTTGCAGGAGAAGAAAGCTAAGAGGATAGCTGATGTTCTTTCTAATGCTACTTGTCGTAAGATTCTTGATTTTATGTCTTCTCATGATGATGTTACTGAGTCTTTTCTTTCTAAAGAGTTGGGGATTCCTCTTCCTACTGTTCATTATAATATGAAGGCTCTTGTTGATGCGAAGCTTGTCAGGTCTGATGAGTTTCATTATTCTAGTAAGGGTAAGGAGGTTTCTCATTATCGTCTTGCTAATCAGTATGTGATTATCGCTCCTGCTGGTGAGAAAGCTAGTATTCGTGAGAAGCTTAAGAGCATTTTGCCTGTTGCTGCGATTGGCGGTTTTTTTGTTTCTCTTCTTAAGCTTGTTTTTGATTGGTCGTTTTCTTCTTCTCAGGCTTCTTTACATGCTGCTCCTGTGATGTATGATTCTGCTGTCGCCGGTGTTGCTGCTGAGGCTGCTCCTAAGGCTCTTGCTGCTGAACCTGTTGTTAAGTCTGCTTCTCTTCCGCAACCTTCCTTTCTTGCTTTTTTGTCTTCTCATGTTTTAGGTGCTGTTGTCTTTTTTCTTCTTGGAGCTGTTCTTGCTGTTTTCGCTTATTTTCTTTATCTCTGGTTTAAGCGCAGGCGTAATCGTATTAAGGTTGAAGTTTAGTTAGAGAATTTCTTTATGAGTTCTTTCATTTGTTTTATTGTTTCCTTTAGATGTTAATTTTTCTTAACAACTGTTAATTTTGTTTAACATTTCTTGTTTTTCTTCTGTTTTTAGGGATTGCGTACTATTAGCTCAGGACTCTTTTGCTCTTTCCGAAACATTTATAAAGTAGTTATTTCTTATTTTCAGAAAAAAGATTGAATATTCAGACTTAATTTTTGTTTTTCAGAAAAAAATTAAAATTTTCAGAATATCCATTGGATATTCGAACATTAATTCCATAATTCAGAAATAAACTCTGAAATTCAGAAAAAGAGGCAGTTGTTTGAAGAAGTATCCAAAGATTGTCCAGTGTGACGCTAGAGGACAGATAGTAATACCTAAAGATATGAGGCAAGAGCTTGGCATAGATGAAGGTACCGGCTTTTGGATGTTTTCAATAACAGATGAAGGAATTCTGCTTAAATTGGTCGAAAAACCCGACTTGGAAGGTTCTGCTGCAATGGCAGAGATCACAGAAAAGGCTGACAAGCTAGATATTGATAAGAAAAACCTAGAACACACTAAAGCGAAGTATAAGAACAAAGGAAAACTGGAGGAGATATAATCAGAGAAAACCTTAAGACGAAACGCGCACAATTGTTCGGTTTAGTCATAGTCTTAGCAGCCATGGCAGTCTTAGGCATAGGTGCTTACTTTCTCAGCGGAAACAGTAATGAGATAAGCGGGATGGCAGTGACGGAACTAAATGCGGACTGTTACGAAAACATAACTGCTGCAGGTTATTATGTTCTTCAGAATGATTTGCTTAATTGTCCGTCAAATGGTATAAAGATAAATCACAGCGATGTTACTTTGGATTGTGATGGTCACACAATTAGTTATGGCGGTTCAGATATTAACGCTGGCGTTTTAGTTTTTAACAGTTCTGGAGGCACTTTAACTAATGTGGTTGTTAAGAACTGTGTAATCAATGATTTTGATTTAGGTATTGATTTTGGTTATCTTATTTTGGCAAATACTTATAATAACAATTCCAAAGCAGTCTCCAATAAAATTTCTGGAGCATCATATGGCATTATCTCTTTTGGTAATAAAAGTTTTTTTGCTAATAACAGCATTTCCGATACTGAGAGAGGAATCTATATTGTAGGTAATGATACTAATATCACTCAAAATACTATTTCGGCTTCTTCCTATGATTTAAATATAACTTCATCAAATAAAAACACCCGAGTCTGGCTTAATAATTTTTATGGCGGGGGTGTTGATGATCAAGGTACCTCATCAGATTTCTGTGTACCCGAAAGTAACGGCACTATCTCTGACACTTTTGGTAATTATTATTCGGATCCTGATACTCAGACTGTTGGTACTTCTGGTTGTTCTCATGATTATGATGCTTTCCTTCCGCGTCCTTATGATGGTGTTCTTCCTCTTAAATGCGGTGCATCGGTCATTGGTGATCTGACTCTCTCTGAAGACCTTGTAAACTCTACTGGTGGCAAGACTTGTCCTATGAATGGTTTGGAACTTGATTATGATGATATCACTTTAGATTGTAACAATAATATTATTAAAGGTACGAATTTAATTTTTACAGCAGGAATTTCCGAATTTATGCATCCAGTCATTATAAAAAATTGCGTTGTTAAGGATTTTTATCGTGGTATTATTATTGATACTGCTTCAACAATTTCAGGTAATACTCTTAATAATTCGGGTTTATCTTTTGCTTATGATTTAAACATCGCTGGAAATAACAACCTTATCTACAACAATACCTTTGCTGGCAACGGCATTTCAGATTCCGGTACTAACACTTACTGCTACAACAATATCGGTAATACCTATTACTTAAACAACACTCATCTTCCTCCGTCTTACGATTGCGGTTCTGCTTATGTTAATTGGTCTCAGGAGTCTTGTCCTTTTAGTGTTAACGTCTCTAATCTTTACTTGACTGATGATATTGAGTGTTCTTCTGATGATGTTGCTCTTAATGTTTCTCATGATGATGTTTCTGTTGATTGTCAGAATCATACTGTTAATGTTTCAGTTTCCTCAAATAATGCTGGTGTTAATTCTGTTTTTGACGGGACTGTTGTCAGGAATTGTTCTGTTGAAGATTTTGATACTGCTGTTAATCTTTCTGGTGATGATAATGTTGTTTTTGCCAATGTCTTGAATGGTTCTGTTGTGGATCTTAATGTGTCTCTTTCTTCCGGTTCTAAGATTAGTGATAATGTTTTTTTGAAGGGTGTTAATGATTCTGGTTCTAATTCCTTCTGTGTTGATAACTCTGGTGTTTTTGAGGGTAATTTCTATCAGCGTGATATTACTAGTAGGGGTTCTGGTGATTGTGGTCTTCCTGCTCTTGATTTTGCCGCTACGAATGGTTCTGTTTGGACTGCGGCTCAAAACCCTGTTCTCTATTGGAAGAAGCAGGATTCTGTTTTGCCTGTGACTTATGAGGTCAGTATCTTTTCTGCTAATCGTTCTTCTAGCACTTGGCATTCTCTTGGCGAGACTGGTGAGACTCATATTGAGCATGATGCTGCTAATTATTGGGGTTCTCCTGAGAGTACGATCTATGTTAATTTTACTGCTAATATCACTCCTAAAGTTTTGGGTGGTGTTTATGCGAACTCTACTGTTACTGAGGAGTTCTGGTTCGCTCGCGATACTGATGGTGATGGTGATGGTTATACTTCTTTAGGCGGGGATTGTGATGATACTGTTGCTGATATCAATCCTGGCGCTGCTGAGAGTTGTTCTCTTGCTAATTGCGCTGTTGATTTCAATTGTGATGGTCAGCCTCGTTGGGGTGATCCTGATTGTGGCGCTTCTAAGGATGGTCATGTTTTTAATCCTGGTATCTTTACGAATGATTTTGATTGTGGTATTGATGATCTGGAGAATGTTCCTGATTTGGTCTTGGATGCTGATGTTTCTGCTATCAAGTTTTTGGAGCCTGTTGATTTGAATGGTTCTGATCTTAGGCTTCTTGATCTTGGTTATTTGACTGTTGGTGTTCCTGAGTCTGTTCCTGGTCTTGATCATAGTGCTTTGTTGATCTTTAGGAATCTTTCTTTTGAGAAGACCCCTGCTGTTTTGAGGAATGGTGTTCCTTGTTCGCCTTATGCTTGCACTAGTGATGTTGTTTATGATCGTCATGCTGACAGTTCTTTCTTCCCTGGTATGGGTATCGCTAATTTTACTGTCAGTGGTTTCTCTACTTATACGCTTACGAATAATTCTCAATTGGTTATTTTTGATCAGAATGACTCGGAGGGTGGTGGTAGGCCTGCTGAGATCAGGAATCGTATCACTTTTTATGCTAATTATTCTAAGACTGCTGATTCTTCCCCTATCAATAATAAGACTGGTGGTGATCCTTCTATTTATCATCAGGGTCATTGCGATTTTTATCTCTATAATTGGTCTGGTAATTTCATGCTTTCTTTGCCTATGATTTATTCTCCTGCTGAGAAATTGTATAAGGTTGAGGTTGCTCCTTTGAATTTTACTCAGGTAGGTACTTATTCTTATAATGTGACTTGTAATTCTTCTCTTTTTGAGAATGCTTCTGCTGTTGATAAGATCACTTTGTTGGAGGATGATACTCCTCCTCCTGCTCCTGTCTTGTATCCTCAGATCCAGCTTCACCCTACAAATTATACTGGTGATGATCATACTATTGTTGCTGGTTATTTTGGCGAGCCTGACTTGACTGTCTTTATCAATGTCCTGCAGGGCAGTTATCTCTATAAGTTTAATACTACCTCTTATGTTTCTCATGAGGATTCTGCTAATA
>JALWQS010000092.1 GCA_027083015.1 Candidatus Woesearchaeota archaeon | reverse complement strand
ATGATAAGTATAAAACATACCTAAATACTTACTTGGATTATTTTAAAGATGAAGACTTAGAAAAAAGAATGATTCTCTGGTTGCTATACAAAGATTTTTCTTTACTCTTGCATAAAAAATGGCAATCTTTGAAACCAGAAACTCGAGCAATTAAATCTGATGAAGATTATGATAATACAATAAAAGATATCATTAACCGCCTTGAAAGAAGAATGGAATATTTTAGTAAATTATGATTAAGACCGGAGAAAAAAACTTGCTCCGTTTCACTCCGACACAACTAACAGAAATCGATATTAAGTGTACTGTCCGAAACGCAGCTTGTCTCGGCTCAGGTGGCACAGACAATCCCGACTTTGCTGAACGTGATGAATATAAGATTAAGTTAATAATATCTTCAAAAGAAATATTTATAAATAATAACTCTTATTGTTCTTTTCATGAAAAGAGCTTCAACCTTTACTATTGCAGTGCTTGGTCTTTTAGCTTCTTTTGTCTTGATCTTTGCTGTTGGTATGTTAAGCTCTCATATGAAGGTTTCTGGATCTGATGATAGTATAGCTGCTGATTCTAACGGAATGACTGCTAACAGTGTGAACAGTTTGATGTTCTCTACTGATGATGCGATCCTTGTTCCTGGTATGAGCGCTGATCTTCCTAATGAGGAGGAAGGTTCTATCATCTGGTGGACTAAACCTGAAATGTCCATCTTTAAGGAGTTCAAAGGCATGAAGAAATTTCTTGTCATGTATGTCTCTAAGAGACTTAATGGTCTGGTCATCGCTTATGATTTTGATGATGAGAATCTTGTCGGAGGAACTCCTCTTATGCACACTCCTAAGATCAATTTTTTTGATGGTAAGCCTCATCAGATCGCTTATACGTTTAAGAAGGGCGGTCTTCAGGCTATCTATTTTGATGGTACAAAGCTTGCTGAGACTGCTTATAGGGAATTAGTCCTTGATAGTGTGAGCGGTTTTGCTGTTCATTCTGTTGATGCTGATGCACTTCCTTCTGCTGCCAAGGAGGGTATTGGTGATGAAGCCATCTATGATAAGGCTTTGAGTGAAGATGAGCTTAAGGCTTTGATGCATTGATTCCTGGTTTGTGAAGGTGTTATCTGATGCTTTTTATTGTTGATAATTTTATACGAGGTTAATATGGCTCTTATCATTTTTGATTTTGATGGTGTGATCGCTGATTCTCTTCATTATGTCCATTCAGTCTATAACCGGATCGCTAAAGAACGTGGTTTCAAGCTGATCGATTCTGATGAAAAGTTTTCTGATCTTGTTTCTGGTAATGTTTTGGATTTTGTCGATAAGATGGGCGTTCCTAAGCTTGAGCTTCCATTGATTTTTGTCGAGTATAAGAAGCTGATCAAAGGGGCTGAGCGCAAGGTTCATATATTTCGCGGTATGAAGACTGTTATTAGGGAACTTGCTAAGCATCATGAGCTTGCGATTATCTCTAATAATACCAGTGACCTTATAAGTTATGTTCTTTCTCATAATGGTCTGGAAAAGTATTTTTCTCACATAAGGGGTCTTGAGTTCTCTTTTCATAAGACTAAGAAGTTTGAGCATCTTCTTGAACAGACCAGGAGCCGAAGAGCATATTTTATCACTGATACTGTTGAGGATGTCCGTGATGCTAAAGCGTTCCGACTGGAGGTTCGTCAGGATAAGCCTCTGTCTGAATTTTTGGAAGACTTTGAGATCATAGGCGTCACCTGGGGTTATCATTCCTGGTCTAAGAAAGGTATCAGACCTGATCATCTTGTGGAGAAACCTAAGGATCTTCTTAGGATCATCAGGGAGTTATAAAAGGTCCTACTTGATGATAAACTAAGAGATCAACTTTTTGGATTTATCTTTTTTTCTTTTCGTCTTTTGATATGTTCTTTGACTTTTTGTATAGAAACTTTCAGATTTTCTCCTTTCAGCACCAATACTCCTGCTATTATGAGGAGTATCCCTTGCAGCAGGGGCAGAAAGAGTCCTATGATACCTAAAATTATGAGGCTTATTCCCAGTCCGTATTGTACTGCTTTTAGCATATAGGATCTGATCTTATCTGACTTAAAAATGTTATGTTCGTATGAATCATTCCCGTGAGAGAATCCGACTTTGCTCAACCACTGTTATTCAAAGACCCCTGATATTTTTACCCCGCAGTACTTGCACTTGCCTTTTACTATATTGTTCTTCTTTAGTGTGAAATAGTGTCGTCCTATTATCTCTTTGCCACATTTTGGGCATTTGGTATTTTCTCCTTCTCCGGAATGGGTGTTTCCCACATAGACATATTTTATTCCTGTCTCTTCTGCTGTTCTTTTTGCTTCCAGCAATGTATCTATCGGTGTCGGCTCCAGATGTGTCATCTTATACATTGGGAAGAATCTTGAGAAGTGTAATGGTGTGTCTGTTCCCAGTTCTTTTTTTAGCCATTGGCACATCTTTTTTATCGTTTCCATATCATCGTTTATCGTCGGTACTATGAGCATGGTTATCTCTACCCAGACTCCTGATCTTTTGGCTTGTTTTGCAGTTTCTAATACTGGTTTCAGTTCTCCGCCGCAATATTCTTTGTAGAATTCTTCTGTAAATCCTTTGATGTCTATGTTGATCGCGTCCATGTACTTGAAGAGTTTTTTTGCCGGTGTGGCGTTTATGTAGCCGTTTGATACCATCACGTTCTTAAGGCCTTTTTTCCTTGCCAGTTTTGCAGTGTCTAACATGTATTCGTAGAAGACTGACGGTTCTACGTATGTGTAAGCTATTGACTGGCTGTTCTTGCGTATGGCATCTTCTACTACTTCTTCCGGACTCATCTCAAAACTTGGTACTTCTTCTGGCCCGTGTTGACTGATCTCCCAGTTCTGGCACCATCTGCAGTGGAAGTTGCAGCCTGCTGTAGCTATTGAATAAGCTCTTGTTCCTGGTAAGAAATGGAATAATGGTTTTTTCTCTATCGGATCAGTCGCTACGGTACATGGCAGGCCATAGACCAGAGAATATAATGTTCCTCCTTGGTTTTCTCTTACCTTACATATCCCTTTCTTTCCCGGCAGTATTACGCAGTTATGAGGGCAAAGGTGACATTGCACTTTCAGGTGTTCCTGTTTTTCGTAGAACATAGCTTCATGCGATTTGTTTTGTTTCATCATTCACCTCTTTGAAACAGTTTTTGACAATAAGGGATATTTTTGATGATAAGGGTTATAATACAGGAAATATTTGTCATTAAGTATTTATAATTTACTAAGTGATATCTTCTTAATTTCCTATTTAGTGATAGAAAGATAGAAGTGAACAAAAATAACAAAAACTCGCCACTCGGGTCTATCCCCGACCTAAAGCTCAGGGTTTTAACGACCCTTGCTCAACGGCGAGTTTTTGGGATTGAAAATCTCGCCCTAAAGGACGGAGTATTAAACTCCTTACAAATCTCTAACGAGATCTTCAATAAAAGATTAATCGTGTTTTCAAAGACGCGTTATGCACTTATCATGTGCATCATCATCTGCTAATTTTTCAGTCAGCTTTTCAGTTGATCCTTATTATTCCTGTGATTCATCAGCAGGTGCGGATTCTTCAGCCTGAGCGCTTTCAGAACTTCCTAATTGCACATTTACTGCCTGATCCCTTCCTCTTTCATCCTTTACAGGATCAAATGTTACTGTATCGCCTTCATTAAGTCGTACTCCTTCAGGAACCTTTGAGTGATGTACAAAGAAATCCCTTCCTTCTGCTGTGATAAAGCCATAGCCTTTCTCAGCATCGAACCATTTAACTTTTCCTTCCATTTTAAATTAACCTCCGGGAACCCCGGTAATATTCTTTTGATAATCTGTTCTCTTTATATAGTTATGCTTTCTATCTATGAGTCATGCTTTCGTATATTATCTAATTCTGTGCTTGGGCTGATTTTTCCTTCTCTTCATCAGTAGCTTCTCTGAAATCCACCACTTTTAGTTTGAAATTCAGGTTTTGTCCTGCTAATGGGTGGTTCATGTCCAGTGTCGCTTCTTTCTCATCAACACTGACTACTTTTACAGGAACTTGCATCCCATTAGGCAGTTGCATCAGTAATGTACTTCCTTCTTTCGCTTCTGCTGGTATCTGATCCTTTGGGATCTTTCTTACTAGTTCAGGATTAACATCTCCGTAAGCGTCTTTTGGTTCCAGTTTGATGTTTTTTTCCTCTCCTTTTTCCATACCTATGACTGCTTTTTCAAAACCTGGAACTACCTGTTTTGCTCCTACCTGAAACTCTATAGGTCCGTGTTTCTCTGACGTATCAAATACGGTTCCATCATCCAGTTTTCCTTCATATTCAACCTTAACTTTGTTCCCTTCTTTGACTGGCATATAAAATCATCTCCTATCTGTTTTTGTCATATTATTCATTCGCTCAATAATATCTTATTTTTTGTTTTGATGCAAAAAAATAAGTTTTAGAACTCATTTTAAAGCAATAATCTGGAAAAAAATCATCGTTTATAAGGGTTTTGGTCGCAGGACTCTGCCCTTGAGGGTTTTCAAAGACCTCCCTGTTTGATATCTTGACCTATCAGTTGCTGGTTTGACAGCATTTACTTAACGAATGAACTGTCTATTACGCAAAATTATTAAAGCCACACTCCTTGTCTATTGAAAAGTATCGGATGAGGTGATTTTATGTCAAAAACATTTTCTATTGTTGCTTTGGTTTTTAGTTGTTTGTTTTTCATACCGTTCGCTCCTTTAGTGGGTTTTATCATGGGCATCATCGCCTTGGTTACAGGGTTTGACGCCAAAGGTCTTGCTAT
>JALWQS010000091.1 GCA_027083015.1 Candidatus Woesearchaeota archaeon | reverse complement strand
GTATCCTCCTGTTTGGTTCCATGTTGCTCCGTTTATTGTTCCGTGGTTTTTGTTTCCTGAGTAGTCTTTTGTCCATTCGCTTTCGTTTCCGCTTCCTGTTGCTTCGAATGGTGTGTTTAGTATTATTGTGTTTGTGTTGTTTAGGTACCAGTTTGTTATGTTTTTTGTTCCTTTTCCTCTTGGGTCGTTTATTGTGTATGTTAGTGTTAGGTTTTCGTATGTTAGGTTTGTGTTGTATGTTGAGTTTAGTTTTATGTTGCTTGCTGTTGGTTTTCCTGTGTTGTCTGTTGTTCGGCAGCAGATTTTTGCTTGGTATGGGTCTGTTGTGCAGTCTCCTACGTGTAGGTTGTAGTTTATTCCTCCTTTTTCTATTGTTGATATTGATGCTAGGCAGGTGTCGTATCCTGAGTCTTTGCAGCTTGTTGTTGTTATGACGTCGCATGTTACGTTGTAGTTGTTGCTTCCGTTTAGGCATACTTCGTATGGGTATGTTGTTCTGCTTTCTACTGCTACGTGTGCGTTTGTTTGTTTTGAGAGGTTTAGTATGCTTTCTGCGTTTGTTGCTGAACAGTTTGTTCCTAGTGGTTCTCCGTATACTTCTCTGCAGCATACTTTGTAGTTGTATTTGCTTTGGTTGTTTAGTTCTGCGTGTGTGTTGTATAGTCTTGCCATGTGGAATACGTCTGTGTATTCGCAGTTGGTGGTTACTGAGCAGTCTAGTACTGCTACGTAGTTTTCTGCTGTTGCGTTTCTGTTTCCGAATTGGAATAGTAGTTTGTGTTTTCCTCCTTTTAGTTCTCTGTTTTCTATGCTTCCTGTTTCTTCGCAACTGTAGTTTTTTATTAGTAATTTTTTTATTCTTATGCTGTCGTTGGTTGTCAGGTCTGAATAGTTGTATTCTCTTCCTTCATCATCGATTATTTTTGCTTGTTTTTCTATTCTTGTCTCTCCGCATTTTATATCTATGAATCCTAGGTCGTCTTGTGTTGTTGTATTGTCTTTTTTTATTTCTGCCCACGTTGTTCCTTCTATTGCTGTTATTGTAAGGTTGGCTGTTCCTGTGGTGTTGAAGTTTACTGTCCAGATATTTCCTAGTCCCGGATGACTATGAACGTTGAGCACTGTTATCTCCAGCTCATAGGTCTGGTTGGATAGGTGGGGCACGGTCCAGTATATCTTTTCTGTTAGTCCGTCAGAATTTGAGTCTTCATAGGTTATGTTCTTTACTTCTATCCTGTCTGTTCCGTTCAGCCAGTATAGTCTTATCGCTTCTTTGGGCGCTGGTTCTATGTCTGTATATGCTGTTATGTTTTGATAGTGTATCTTGCTTGATATGGTTATTATCTTCTTTTCTCCTTCTGTCTTTTCCGTTTTTGTGGGTCCCGGTGTCTTGTATTTTATCTTGTATCTTGTTCTTCCGTACAGAGCATTGAACTGTACTGTTTTCTTTTCTTCTTGGCTTTTTGTCTGCGATTTTATCGGCAGTTCGTACTGGTCTGTTATGTCATATACTTGTATATCTGTCGCTTCTTCTGGAACTTCTTCTTCTGCTTGTACTTCTTGTCCGTTATCTAATGTGATGATCTTTGTCCATTCTACTGGTTTTCCTATCTCTGCTTCTCCTTGCATTACTGTTTCATTAGTTCTATTTGTTATTGTGGAATTTATTGTATTATTTACTGTTGTATTGTTTATGGTAATTGTTGTATTTTCTGTTTCATTTGTTGTTTGGTTTATTCCTGTTGTGTTTTCTTCTATTGTGTTGTTCGTTGTGTTGTTTATTTCGTTTATTGTGTTATTTATTGTACTGTTTTCTTCTGTTTGGTTTGTTTCTATTGTGTTGTTTTCTGTCTCATTGCTCTCATTTGTTGTGTTGTTTATGATATTATTTGTTGTATTTCCTGTTTCATTTATTGTTGGATTTGTTGTATTGGTTATTGTGTTGTTCGTTGTGATCGTTGTGTTTTCTTCTGTTGTGTTGTTTATGCTATTGTTTGTTGTGCTGTTTTCTTCTGTTTGGTTTATCTCTGTTGTTATGTCTTCTTCTGTGTTGTTGGTGTTTGTTTCGTTGGTCGCCGGCTCCGTTATTGTTGTATTGTCTGTATCGCTGATTGTTGTTTCGTTTGTAGTGTCGCTTGTTGTTTGGTTTGTTTCTATTGTGTTGTTTGTCGCATTGAATACCTCAAACCCTGTATATCTTGGGAACATAAGCGCTGTTAGCACTATCACTAGTGCTGCTAGCATTATTATCATCTCTTGTTGTTTCTTTTTTGCTTTTTTTTCGTATTTAGAAAGAGCTTTGTTCACCTTTTCCAGTTCCTTGTCTGTTTTGTCTTGGCTCACTTTATTTAAAAATAGGTTATGTATTTATATACATTTGTATTCTTGATTACTTATTTAAACATTTTTTTACACATAAATACACACAGATATAAAAAGGTTTTCTTGCCTTTTTAAACGATTTTATTCTGCCTTGTTTTTTGGTTCTTGTTTTTCTTTTCCAAAAAATATAAATCCCTGTTTCTCAGACCTTCATGGAAAGCTTTAAATAAACAGAGCTAATCTCCAAAAATATGAAAACGGGGGTTTGAAAATGAGGTTGAGTCTTGCAGAACCAAATTACTTGAAGGATAGTGTTTCTATTATTTCTGAACTTGTTAACGAGGCGGTCTTTAAGGTTAAGCCTAATGCTGTTGAGCTTGTCGCGATGGACCCTGCAAATGTTGCTATGGTTATTTTTAAGATGTTGAGCTCTGCCTTTGTTGAGTATCAGGTTGATAAGGAAGTTGATATAGCTATTAATCTTGCTAATCTGAAGCAGATCCTTAAGCGTGCTAAGTCTTCCGATACTCTTGTTCTTGAATTGGCCGAGGATAAGCTTAAGGTTCAGCTTAAGGGTGAGAATACCAGGACTTTCTTTTTGCCTATAATTGATATTGAGGATAAGGAACAACGCATTCCCGATCTGAAATTTCCTGTCTCCATTAAGACTAAGACCAATGTTCTTTCAGAAGCGATTGAAGACGTTGGTGTTGTCGCTGAATCGGTCTCTTTGGTCATAAATGATAAGGTCTTGACAGTCCTTGCTGAAGGCGATCTTTCTAAGGCTAAGATCGAGATACCTTCAAAGGGTGATACGATTATTGTTTCAGAAAGCCCTGATACTATCAAAGCAAAGTATTCTATAGAGTATCTTAAGAAGATGATGACTGCTTCTAAGGTTGCTGATGATGTTACGATCCAGTTTAATAAGGATTATCCTCTCAAGCTGGATTATAAGTCGGTGGATAAGATCTTCTTGAGTTTTATCCTGGCTCCCAGGGTAGAGTCTGATTGATGGGTTCGGTTCAGGACAGTACTGCGCGGATGGATTTATTCTTATTTTCTTTTTCTTGTCTCTGAGTGTTTTAAATACAATATTTTTTATAATTCTTATCTGATACTCTTTCAGAATCGAAACATTTATAGATGTTATAATTATTTTAACAATTGTTATAAAAATGATAACAATATTAAGGAGTGGATATGCTAAGATTATGCAACTTTTCTATAAGGATAAGACTGTTAAGCTGCATCTGAGAGAGATAGCAAGGCAGACAAAACTGCACGAGCCGAGCGTGTCAAGGTTCTTAAGCAGCCTTGAAAAAGACCAAATACTGAAGTCTGAGAAGGACGGCAACCTAAAGAAATACTCAGTTAAAAAAGCTTTGAGAGCATATTTTATCTTTGAAGCGTTTGATCTTGAAAGATTTGAGAAGCTTCCAAGCATACGAAGAAACGCCATAAAAACGTATTTGGACAATCTTCCTGAAAGACCTGTATTTGCAGTGCTTTTTGGATCAACTGCGAAAGGCACATACAAAGAAGACTCTGACATAGACATTCTCATCATAACCAATAAGAAGATATCTGCAGATAAAGCAGAAAAAGAAACAGATGCACTTACAGCAATGAAAATAAGCACATTCCAGATGACTTATAAAGACTTCTTAACTGAACTTAAGATGAAAGAAGACAAGGTTGTTCAATCAGCAATCAACTCAGGATATCCACTGATCAATCACATACAATATTATGAGGTGCTTTACGATGAGACATAAGAAATCAAAGATTTCTAAGCCTCATAAAAAGGAGTGTTTTTATGAGAGAATATGACCTTCAAAAATTGATCAATAATCCGGCAATCGTTGATGAGAAGATAAAGAGCTTATGGAGAAGAAGTTATTGTTCAAGCAAGAGGTTGACAAAGAAGAGATGAAAGGCCACCTATCAAAGGCTGAACATAACTTAAGGTTTGTATCAACGATAGCTAAAGAAAAGTTCTTTGACTGGGCGCTGACAGGATGTATTATAGCTACTATCACGCTGCTCTTGCACCCATACAAAGTAAAGGATACACATCAAAGAACCACTTAGCAACGCTCTGTGTGATCATCAAAGAGTTCTACAAAAAAGAACTCACAAAAGAAGACCTTGAGATACTGTCTAATTTTTTGGATTATGAAGATGTCTTGTTCTATGTTGAGACAAAGAATAAACGTGAAGACGCGACCTATTCAACTAAAACTTTATTTGACAAGAAGGAAGTGGAACGGCTGAGAATACAAGCAACAATGTTTGTGAACAAGATCAAAGACATTCTAGAAAATTAATAAAAGATCTGTTTTTTATGTCAAAGAAGTAGATCTATGTACTTTTATGTTTTTCTCATCCTTGCTAGCCAACTGGCGACGTTAAGTGCCATCTTTGCAAAAGTTGTTCTTATCTTTGAACCTATGGTAGTTCCTCTGATCCTTATTTTTCCGTTATGGTATAGTTCCATCGGGTCTTCTCCATTGAGGGCTTTTTCTAATGTGCAGCTGTCTATTTCCATAAGATAGTTTTCTGATCCTTTCTTGTCAGGTACTGCTTTCTTGTCTTTTATAGTGAAATAATAGTCTTTTGACCAGGTCTTTGGTTTTTTTCCCCAGACGTGGACACGGATCTTTCCTTTTCCTATGACTATTGATGGTATTTTTGTAAGGTTCCATTCTTTCAGTATTTTTTTCTCATCTATGTTGTCATACTCGCAGTCTGTTATCATTGCTTGCTGGTTGTCTTTTTCTTCTGTTGTTTCTTTTATCTCTTTTTTTCCTGCAACTTTTGCCATGTCGGCTGCGATGTTAAACTCGTATACTGATGAGGGGACTATGTTAAAGATTTTCCATCCTTCTTTTGTTTTGAAACAGATTGCGGTCATATTTACTGTATCTTCTTTTATTGTTGTTCCGTCGTTGTCCATAAGGTTAGAATGTAGTTCGTACTCGACGATTGCTGTTGTTCCGTCGATCGTAAAGCTCATCTCTTCTTGTCCTGGAAGCAGGAATCCTGCTTGGTATTTTTCCCACATCTGTTTGATCAGGGCTTTTTTTGCTGTTAGTTCTTCTGGACTTAATTGGACTAGTATCTGTGTATTGAGGTACCTATCCATATTTTCTTCCAGAAAAGAAAAATAGTATTCGTTGATGACATTATAAAGTTCGGTTTTTTCGTCTTCAGCACGTACTTGTGGGCTATGTGCAATTACCAGGAATGATGCTAGTATTATGAATAGCATTAAGGTTTTTTTCATGATAGCACCATCTCAAACCCTTCTACAGGGACGGTTATTGTTTTTGTATCGTTTGAACCGGTTTCTAGACCTTCTACGCTGACTGTCAAGGGCGTTTCTAATGTTATCTTTTTTGATTTGGCTATCTTATCCATGTCATTGACTAGGTTGTACCATTCATCAACTCCTGTTAATCCTGCTTTGAGTGTTGTCAATAGTGGTGTTGCTGGTTTTCCTAGTATTCCGATCGTCCCTTCTGTCCATAGAAGAAATTCTATGCCTTTTTGTGCTGTTTGGTAGGGTGCGTTGGCTTCTTGTATTAAGCTGATTCCTTCTGCAGCTCCTGTCACTCCCTGAGTTGCTGGCTTTATAACTTTGTTCATCTTATCATAGACTTCTCTGACATTCTTGAGGTTCTCACTGACATCTTCTGCTTTTGTTGCTGATTGTATCTCTTCTAATTTTTTGCTGCCTATATCTTCTGCCACGACCATTCCTATCTTCGCTAACGCTTTTGCTAATTTATGAGCATATTGTATCTTGACTTTTTTGCTTATCTTTGGGGCGAACCATCCAAAGGTCACTTCATTGTCTTTTGTGGTCTTGAATGCTGCGTAATCTTCTGTTTTTTCGTCTATCCTAAACCCTGATTTTGATGTAAACTTGTATATTTTCTTTTCATTAAGTGGATCATCAACGGTTACCTTGAACTTTGCTCCTGCTCCTTGCCAGATCTTTCCTTTGCTTATCTTTTCTATGCTCTCTATCCGTATCCCGTCTCCGTATGAGACTGAAAAGACCGCATTATCGTCTGGTCTTTCTACCGCAAACACTTTTACTGTTGTGTTTTCTAGTTTTACCAGTCCTTGTTGTGCTTTCTTCAATTTTATGTATGCCTGTACTTCTCCTTTCTTATCGGTTTTTTTTGATGGGTTTTGGACAGAGAAGCTTAAAGCGCTTGTATCTGCTTCTGCAACAACTCCTAAGATGTTTTTATCAGCGTAAGGTATGATGTTTCCGCTTGGGTCTTTTGTATAATATGTGATTGTGGCTTCAATCTCGTCTTTTCCGTCTAATAATAATTTTTCTTTGGATAAGATTATTTTTGTTTTGACGATGCCTGTTTCTGTGTCTAATGCGCAGTAGGGGCTTGTTTCTCCGGCAACACCAATATATCCTTTTGGGCAGCAGATATCAAGATCCTTTTCATAATGTGTTCCTGGGCAACAGCCGTGCTCATCGGGGTTGTCACAGTTATTTTGTGGTTCGCCTGGAAAATTGATCAGTCCTCTATCATGATGCCATGAGAATATCTTTAAGCAGTTATGAAGGCCGTCTATATAATAGGAGTGTTTACTACTGTAAAAATCGTATAGTTCTTTGTCTTGTGGTGTTAGTTTCATCTCTTCTTCCATGCAGTCATTGTCGAAATATTCTTTGTACTTGCTTTTTTCCTCGCAGATGGGATAAGCACGGTTGTATTCTTTTAGGTAACGTTCTTTGAATGACTCAAAATCTCTCGTTAGATAATTGAATGGTGAAGAGCTGATCGTTATTGTTTTTGCTATGCTTGGATAGTGTTCCGGAGGGTCTATTCGGTATTGGTAAGGGTCTATAGTTAATTGTTTGTTGAATGGGTTTTCGTTCAGATCATCTCCAAAATAGAATTTTCCGTCGCCTTTTTCTTCAAACGCTTTTTTATCTTCTTTATTGGCTTGTTCACATTCTTGTTTTGGTTTATCGATAAGCGCTTCTTTAAAGCCTTCTTTATCGAGCGCTTTTCCTTCTGAGACCTTTTTTGTATGGTATTCTGCGCAGTTTTGGGTATCGGCTCCAGTATACGGGCAGTCTTCTATTATGTATTGCTGGTATAATTCATCAAGAGCTTTCTGATTTACTGTTACATCGCAACAATTGTTCCATTCAACCCCTGAACCTTTCACATTCGTAGGAAAGAAAAGCATTAGGGTTATAAGAAAAAGAAAGATTGCATATGCTCTTTTTTTTATCATTTTTTATGTGTCTGTATTTTTCATCCAAGTTTATATATTTATTGTTTTATTTGAGAAAAACGGGGCAAACATTCATGCCCTGTTCTTCCAGAAGCTGTTCTCTTCTCTAATTCTTGGTTTTAATCCGTTAAATTAATAAATGTCGCTTCTTGCTTTCTCTTTGGTGAGTTTATGAAACCTTTGAAAGTTATGAGTGTTCTTGGTACCCGGCCTGAGATTATAAGGCTTGCTTCTGTTTTGCGTAAGCTTGATGATGCTGAATCTGTTGATCATATTCTTGTTCATACTGGTCAGAATTACGATTACGAGCTTAATCAGATATTCTTTGATGATCTAGGTTTAAGGAAGCCTGATTATTTTTTGGGTGTTAAGGCTGCTACTCTGGGCGAGCAGTTGGGTAATATAATCTCTAAATCTGAGGATGTTCTTAAGAAGGAGAATCCTGATGCTCTTCTTATTCTTGGTGATACGAATTCTGCTCTTTCCATAATCATGGCTAAGCGTATGAAGATTCCTATCTTTCACATGGAGGCGGGTAATCGTTGTTTCAATCAGAATGTTCCCGAGGAGATCAATCGTCGTATTGTGGATCATACTGCTGATTTTAATCTTTGTTATACTGAGCATGCTCGTATGAATCTTATCCGTGAGGGTCTTCCTTCTAATAAGATTTTTGTGACTGGTTCTCCTCTTGCTGAGGTTCTTCATGATTATAAGGATAAGATTGATGCTTCTGATATTCTAGAGAAGCTTTCTCTTGAGCCTAAGAAGTATATCCTGGCTACTGCTCATCGCGAGGAGAATATTGATGATGAGCGTCGTTTTAGGTCTTTATTTGAGTCTTTTAATGCTGTTGTTGAAGAGTTTGATATGCCTCTTATCCTTTCTACTCATCCCAGGACCAGTAAGAAGCTTGCGTCTGCTGATATTGTTCTTGATAAGCGTATCAGGACTCTTAAACCGTTTGGTTTTTTTGATTTTGTTAAGCTTCAGAAGAATGCTTTTGTTGTTATCTCTGATTCAGGAACTATCAGTGAGGAGTCTGCTATCCTTAATTTTCCTGCTTTGATGACGCGTACGAATACTGAGCGCCCTGAGGCTATCGATCATGGGACTATGATTCTTTCTGGTGTTGATAAGGACAATATTATCCGCAGTATTCATGCGATCACTAAATACCGTAAGTCTGACGCTGATATTCCTGATCTTTATAAGCCCATGGATACTTCAGATCGTGTTTTGAAGATGATCCTTGGCCTTTCAAGGCTTATTGATCGGCGTCTTAAGTTTGTGGAATATTGAGTTGTTTCCTATGAGGATTTTAGAGGTTCATGAGGTAAATTATTTTTCCAAGCCCATATTTGAGTTTATTGAGATTCCTGAGGCCCTTTCTCTTCGTGGTCATGATGTTACTGTTGTTGATTTTGGTGAGGGCACGAAGAAGGTATTTTCTCTTAAGACCCGGACTTTTAAGGCTCGTCATGTTTTTCCTGATTCTAAGGCTGTGGTTGTACGTCCCGGAGCTGTTTTTTTTACTGAGTTTCTTGCTCGTTTTACTAATATGATTTCTAGTTTTTTTGTTTTGCGTCGTCTTTTTAGGGAGAAGCATTTTGATGCCGTCATTTTGTATTCTGTTCCCACGAATGGTTGGCAGACTGTTTTTCTTGCTAATAGGTTTGGTGTTCCTGTTTTTTTTCGTTCTCTTGATGTTCTTTACAAGCTTCGTCCTTTTCCTTTTCCTTTGAAGCAGATCGTAAGGTCTCTTGAGAAGTATGTTTATCGCAATTCTGATTATATTTTCGCTCTTACTCCTCGTCTTGGTCGTTATTGTGGCCGTAAGGATTTTCTTCCTCTTTATCCTGCCGTGAATACTGATATCTTCCGCCCTATCCCTTCTTCTTCTCCTGTTCTTGTCAAGCTTAGGAAGAAGCATGGTCTTCGCTCTTCTGATAAGGTCATCTTTTTCTTGGGAACTTTCTATGATTTTGGCGGTCTTGATATATTTATCAAAAATCTTTCTCGTATAAAGAAGCGCATTCCTGATGTTAAGCTTCTTCTTGCCGGCGGTGCTGGTGTAGAATCTGATCTTAAGCGTCTTGTTAAGGATCTTGGTCTTGAGGATGATGTTATCTTTGCTGGTTGGGTTCCTTATGCTGAGGTTGTTGATTACATCAATCTTTGTGATGTTTGTATCAATCCTTTCAGGGAGTGCGAGGCTACTAGGCACATCATTCCTGCTAAGCTTTTCCAGTATACTGCTTGTCGTAAGCCTATCGTTTCTAGGAAACTTCCCGGTATCCTTGATATTATTCCTGATAAGGGTTTGGGTGTTGTTTATGCTGTTTCTGATAGGCAGCTTATTGATGAGACCATCAGGCTTCTTGAGGATAAGGAGTGGAATGAGCGTATAGCTGATGCTGGTTATCGTTTTACTCTTAAGAATCATTCCTGGCCTTTTTTTATCTCTAAGCTTGAGTCTTATCTTAAGAAATATGCTGGTCGTTGAACTGTTTATTTCTTTATTGAAAATCTCGTTAGAGATTTGCAAGGAGTTTAATACCCCTACCTTTAGGTTGGGGATAGACCCGAGTGGCGAGTTTTTGTTATTTTAGTTCTTGACTTTTACTATCATCTCTTCTGTTGGTGTGCTTCCTCTGAATACTTTATAGCTTGGAGGCATATATCTTGCTGTTATCTTCTGGACGTATTCTCCTGGTGCTAGGTTGTCAGGCAGTCTTACTTCTACATGCACTGTCTCTTCTTCTTTTTCTGCTGTCATTTTTATTATGCTTCCTTGCCATGAGAAGCTGTCTGCTAGTGGTCCGTCTATGTATAGGAACAGGTTAAATTCTTTGTGTTCCGGATTTGTCACTTTTATGTCGAATGTTTTTACCGGTTCTTTTTTGTAATCTATATCTACCTCTTTTGGTTCCATCTCGAATCCTATGAGTCTTGAAGCTGTGTATTTTATGTTGTCTATCCTTAGTGTTACTCCTTTTATCTTGAACAGCAGTGTTGCGTTAGGTTCCATCTTTGTGTAGCAGGTTCCGTAGCATGCGTCTCTGAATTCTTCTCCTTCTCCTGCGTTTCCTTCAAAATAATATGCTAGTTTTTTTTCTCCTCCGCTTATAAGGTAGACTTCTGCTTTTCCTGTTCCTTTTACTGTTCCTGAGAGCATGACTGCTTGTGCGTTTTTTGGTGGTTCTAGTTCTTTTATCTGCATGTTTCTTGCTATAAAGCTTGTTCCTGTATTTGTTGTTGTATCTTCTGAGAATACGACATTTCCTGTGTAGCTTGTTCCTGTTATTGCGAGCATGACTCCTGCTATTGATATCGCTGCGATCAGTATTACTGTTAAGTGCCCGTAATGATATTTTGGTGCTGGTTTGTCAAGGTCGTTTATCTTTTCTTTTATGCCTTTTAGTTTCTCATTGAACTTATCTGGCTCTTTTTTCATATATTATACTTTGTTTATTCCATATATAAATGTTTTTAAGCGGTTTATTGTTTTTCTTTGTTCTTTCCTTGTTTTGTCTCTTTAGTTCTTACCGACTTCCTGTTTTTCTTTTATTCTTTCCAAAAACCTTAATAATTATGGTGTCTTGTTCTTTAGTAAGAGGGTTTATTATGGAAAAAGAGGCTGCTTATCTGTCTCAGTGGTTCGTCCGTTATATGAAGAACCGGGATCTTGCTTTTAGGCGTATCAGGAGTGTTCGTGAAGAGCCTGGCAGGGTTGTTGTTGAGGAGAATTCTGGTAAGGTTACTTATTATCTTGTTGTCCCTTTTGTTAAGGATTTTCTTGCAGCGCTTAACTCTGTTGATAAGAATTATGAGCATCTGGGTGTTGTTACCTATAATACTCCTGAAGCTTTTGATTCTTTGATTTCTTCCTGGAAACGCTTGGTTGGATTTCCTTCTTTGGTCATATATTTTGTCAATCCTTTTTCAAAGCTAGATAAGAAGTGGGTTATAAGACCTCGCACGCACAATCTTATTTCTGATGATGAATCATTAAGGCTCGGTCTTAAGTCTTTGTTTTCTTCTGTTGACCCTGTTGATCCCAGAGAACTGGCGAGGATTATCGCTTGACGCATCCCTTGTCTAAAGATGTTTCTATATGAACTTCTTTATCTTGAACGCGCTTATCATAAGTATCGCACTTACTAAGAACCATAACGGGTACCAGGCTGTGATTCCTGCAAAGTATATTATCGGCACTATCAGCCCGTTTATTGTTATGGGCATCCCTTTGTAGCCTTTTTCTTTCTTTGTTATGTTGAATCTTGCTAATCTCAGGGCTCCTGCGCATAGGAATAGCATGTAGATTATTGCTGCAAATATCCATCCTTGCCCTACGTTTTTTGTTGTCTGAAAAGCTAGGACGACTGGCGCTACTCCGAAGCTTATCATGTCTGATAATGAGTCCAGTTCGACTCCTAGTTCTGTTTCTTTCTTCATGAGTCTGGCTATCTTTCCGTCTATGTAGTCGAAGAATACTGCTGCTATCATGAACACCGCTGCGTATTTGTACTGTCGGGATATTGAGAACAGTATGCTTATCATTCCTGATACTGCGTTTAGTAGTGTGATTACTGAAGGAAATTCTATTTGGTTGAATATTGAAAAGTTTTCTTTTATTCCCATTTTGCCATTATGGTCTCTCCATCGACCACCTTGTCTCCTTCTTTCACTTCCAGTTTTGTTTTTGGAGTGATAAGTATGACTTGTGAGCCCAGATTTATCCTTCCTAGCACTTCACCTTTATGTATTTTTTGTTTTGGTTTTGTATACGATTCTATTCTTCTTGCTAGTATGCCTGCCACTTGTATGACTTTTATTCTTCCTTTTTTTGTTTTTATCAGTATTTCGTTCTTTTCGTTTTCGAATGTTGCTTTGAGGTCTTCTGCTCCTTTTACGGCGTTTAAGAATGTTCCTTTGCTGTATCTTATTTTTTCTACGTCTCCGTCATAGGGTGCTCTTTGGTAATGCGCGTTTGTTATTGTCATCATTATCACTATTATGTTTCCTTCTTCTGCTACATCTTTTGTCATTACCTTTACTTTTCCTAATACTCCTTTTCTTACTGTACGGCCTTTCTTGTCGTATTGTATGATTTTTATTATCTTGCCGTCTGCTGGGCTCACCAGTCCTTTCTTTGGTATCTCTCTTTTTGGTTTCCTTAAGAAGTATGTTTTCCAGAATATTAGTGATCCGATTATTATTATGGCCGTCAGTCCTATGATCCAGTATATTATGTTCATGATTGTGCTTATCATCTTTGCATTTACCAGAGCATGTTTATTATCGCCGCTACTGTTATCCCTAATACTGTTCCTGTTATTGTCTGTACTGGTGTATGTCCGGCTATCTTTTTTATGATATCAAATTTTAATTGTTTATGTCTTATTATGTTGTTTACTGTTCTTATCAGGTCATCTACTGTTTTTCTTACTCCAAAAGCGTCTCTTATGACTATCGCTGCGAATCCCAGGCTTAGCAGGAATATTGTGCTTGTCCATCCTTCTTTGAATCCTATGCTTGTCGCTAGTGCTGCTACGAATGTTGAGTGTGAGCTTGGCATTCCTCCTGTTGCGAAGAACAGTCCTGCGTCCAATTTTTTTTCCCATATGAGTTTGTGCAACACTTTCCATATTTGGCATATGATAGTTGCGGCTGTTACCGATATTACGATCTTGTTTGTTATGAGTTCCGTTATCATCTTTATCCTCTTATTGTATTGGTTTGTCTTAGCATATGATCTTTATGGCTTTTGGGACTGCTTCTATGTTGATTGGTGTTGTTCCTGCTATCTCTGCATCTGTATGTACCATCGTTTTTTGTTCTGTTGTTATCTTTATCTTTTTTACTTTGAAGTATTCTATGTTTGGCAGTTCTTCTATGTTGTGCTTGAATCTTGCTCCTATGAAATATTTCAGCATGTTTACTATATCTTTGTTTTTGAATATGCATATGTCCAGGTAGCCGTCGTCTGCTTTAGCTTTGGCTGTTATTTTTAGTCCTCCTCCGTATAGTTTCATATTTCCCACTACTGCGAAGTATCCCCATCTGGGAAGTACTTGGTCGTCTAGTTTTATCCTTAGTTTTTTTGGTTTGTATTGAAAGTATGTTTGTATGGCGGCTATTGGATAGGCGTTTCTTCCCAGCATCTTCTTTAGTGTCGGTCTGAATTCTACGTTGTGTGATGCTATTGCATCCAGTCCTATTCCTGCCATTAGGGTGAAGTATCTTTTTCCCGCTTTTCCTAGGTCGAATGTTTTTGTCTTTCCTGTCAGTATTTTTTTTCCTGCTTTCTTGTGGTCCTTTGGTATCTTCAGTTCTGTTGCCAGTACGTTTTCTGTTCCTGCTGGTATGATGCCTATTGGCGTGTTTGTTCCTGCGAGTCCGTTTACGACTTCGTTTATTGTTCCATCGCCTCCTGCTGCTATCACTGCTTTGTATTTTCCTGCGGCTTTCTTCGCTATTCTTATCCCGTCTCCTGGTTTTTTTGTTTCTGCTATATCAAGAATTCTTTTTCTTTCTTTGAACAGTTCCAGAAGGTCTTTTACTATTGGTTTTCTTTTTCCGGCGTTGGGGTTTATTATCAGTAGGTATTTCATTTCTTGGCCTTTCTTGTTTTTTCTTTTTTTGCGTTTTCCCACATGAAGTTGAAGTAGTTTCTGTAACCTTCTGCTATCTCTTTTTCTCGTATTATTATTGCTATCGGGTCTGCTTTCCATCTTACTATGCATACGTTTCTTCCGTATATGTAGACTGACGTCTGTGATGTTATGTCTTTTGGTACGTATCTTATCTCTGCTAATGGTATGTCTTTTACGTATTTGTTTTTCTTGTCTTTTTCGTTGAAGAGTATCTTTTTTGTTATCTTTTTCTTCACTCTTTTTCTGTTGAAATGTGGAAAATAGAATTGCAGTATTTCGTTGGATCTTGGTGTTGCTCCCCACACTAGTATCTCTTTTGCTTCTAGTTGATCTTCAAACGCGGTTTTTATTGCTGCTTTTCCTCTGAAGAATAATGTTTCGTTTTTTTGTATTGACATCTGTTGTAGCATCTTTAGTTCTGGTAGTGCTTCTTTGATGTCTTCTTCTTTCTTGCGCAGTATTTCTATCAGTCTTTCCGGATCTGCTGCTTCAAAGTATTTTCTATTATTTTTTTTGATGTAGCTTACTAGTCCTTTCTGTATGAGTCTTTCCATGCTGTCGTATACGCTTCTTCTGTGTATTCCTGTATTTCTTGATATGTTTCCTGCTAGGCTGGCTCCTTTTTCAAGCAGTGTCAGATAGACTTTTGCTTCTGAGCTCGTAAGTCCTAGTTCCTCTAGCACTCTTTGAGAAATCATTCTTTTGTCTTTTCTCTTTTTGAGCTATATAAATTTTGTGGTGATTTTAGAGACCACACTATTTTTGTTTGTTCTTGTATCTTTGATATTGAGACTTAAAGAAATAGTGGAGAAAAAATTTAATATCGCATTATGGGGTTGGTTCTTCTCCGCCTGCAGGTGCTGCTGCTTTGCTTATGAGCATAACATCCCCTATGCTTTTTACCAGTTGGTGTGGTACGATTACGCCGCGTGCGCTTCCTAGCACTTTTGACAGGTAGGAGTTTTTTGTTGCTTTTACTCTCCAACCATGCACTTTGGTCTTGGTGAGTATAGCTTCTTCTACATCTCCGAAGTACTCGCCACCCTCAGTAAATACCTTCATATCATATATTTCTGATATTTTTTCTAGTTTGAGCATGTCTATCCCTCCTTTATGTGGTTTCTTGTGGTTTATTTGATTTATAAATTTTGCTATTAATTATTGTTGTTTTTTCTTTTTCTGTTGTTCTGTTCTTTTTCTCTTGTTTTTTCTGTTTTTCCTGCTTCTTTTCTTTTTGCAACAGATTTATAAGCTTTCGTGGTTCTTTTTGTTTTATGGACTACAAGAATGTTGTTATTATCGGCACTTCTCATATTGCTAGCGAGAGCCTTCGCGAGATTAAGAAGACTTTTGAGTCATTTAAGCCGGAGGTAGTGGCTGTTGAGCTTGATATTAAGCGTCTTCATGCTCTTAATTCTAAACAGCCTCAGAAGATGTCTTTTTCAGCTGTTCGCCGCATAGGGTTTAAGGGTTTCTTGTTTGCTGTTCTTGGTCGTTATGCTCAGCAGAAGTTGGGTTCTGCTGTTGGTGTTTCTCCTGGTTCTGAGATGAAGTTAGCTGTTGATCTTGCTTATAAGAATGGGGCTGTTGTTGCTTTGATAGATCAGGATATTGAGATCACCCTCAAACGTTTTTCTAAAGCTCTTACTTGGCGTGAGAGGTTTCGTTTTTTCGCTGATATCTTAAAGTCTGTTTTTCGCAGGAAGAAAGCTGTTTCAGATCTTGGTCTGAAAGGCAAAACTTTTGACCTTTCCAAAGTTCCTGAGGACGAGCTTGTCAGGAAGCTTATTCGTCAGTTCAAGCGTCGTTACCCTAACATTTACAAGGTTCTTGTTGATGATCGTAATAAGGTTATGGCTTCTAATATTGTCAGGCTTATGCATGATTTTCCTGATAAGCGGGTTCTTGTTGTTGTTGGTGCTGGTCATGAGTTTGATCTTCTTAATTTGGTGAAGAAGAAGTATAACCGCGTTGATGTTGTCAAGCCTAAACCGTCACATATCTCTGTATGATTTTTGTGTGGGAAGTTCGCCAGAAACATTTATAAACAAAATCTTCTTTTTTAAACCTTATGTATTCATGGAAGAATTTTCTTGATAAGTATAAGCGGGGTTGGCAGTTGCAGCCTTCTGAATTTCGTGGTCTGTTATTGACTGTTTTCGTTATTGCATTCATTGTTTCTTTTTGGTCTTGGGGTGTTGAGTCTTTTGATTGGGGTGTTGGTATCAGGAATTTCTTCTTTTTCTTATTGGTTGTTGCTGTTTCTATGTTTGTTCATGAGGCTTCTCATCGCGCAGTTGCTGCTTGGCTTGGTTATCGTTCTGAGTTTAAGGCTTGGATTGCTGGCCTCGTTGTCAGTGTTGTTTTTGTTTTTGTTTTTGGCAATGTCTGGTCTTTTCCGATCTTCTTGGCTCCGGGTTATTTGGTTATTCGTCTGATGCCTTATCATCGTATTGGTATGTATCCTTCAGGTCTTAATCATAAGCATATAGGTTGGATCGCTATGTCTGGCGCGGTTGGTAATATGCTCTTAGCTATTATCCTTAAGTCTGTTTATTCTTATCTTCCTTTTGATTGGTTGTTCTCTTTTGTGAAGATCAACATCTGGCTTGCTTTGTTTGATATGATTCCTATTCCTCCTTTTAATGGTAGTAAGACTTTTTTCGGTTCTCGCTTTATCTATGTTTTTGTTCTTGGTTCTATGATCGGTGCTGCTGGTTTGTTGTATTGGTATTCTGGTCTTGTAGCTCTTTTAGGTTCTCTTCTTCTCGGAGCTGTTATCCTTGTTTTATTCTTTGTTTATGTGGATAAGCGATGGTAAGCTTTTTCTTTTAGACATAGGCTACGTGTCTGCTCTGTTGTTTCTTTGTTTTAAGCTGCTAGTGAGAAACAGGCTTTTTGGAACAGGTATATCGCTATTACCCACGTGATGAACGTGCTGAATCCGAACGATAATACTATCATGTATGCTCCGCTTAGTATGTCTATCAGTGATGTTATGTCTTTTCTGAATATGATGCCTTTTATCACCAGGTATGTTGCGAACAGCAGTCCTGTTTTCCATCCTATTATTTGGTAATGTAGAAGTACGACGACTAATGCGGATAGGAGATCTGCGATTCCTAATAGCTTTACTACCATGTATTTATAAAAAACCAAATCTTATTTAAACATTATACCTTTTGTTCTTCTCATGCTTTCAAAAATAACTGATGATATCTGGAAATTTACTGCTCGTGATTCTTCTAATATCTATTTTCTTGATCTTGATAAGAAGATTATCATTGATGCCGGTAATAGGACTTATCGTTCTGATATTGTGAATTTTCTTGGCAGGGCTGTTGATTTTTCTTCTGTTGATATTGTTATCTTTACTCATCTTCATTATGATCATTGCGGTATTTTTTTTCTTTTTCCCCTGATGCTGGCCATTATCCTGCTGGCTATGGCGTTCATGTTACATTCCATCTCCGGGGTGGTGGTTTCCATGTTGGTGCTGGTGATTTTGGATTTGAAGTTGATGTTTTGGTTGGTTGAGTTG
>JALWQS010000090.1 GCA_027083015.1 Candidatus Woesearchaeota archaeon | reverse complement strand
CATTTATATACTATTTCTGAAACTATTTGTCACTATTGGATAACAACATTATCCTGTTGATTATGTTCATAAAAACTCATATTGGGGAGGAAATAATGAAAAAAAGCAAAATAAAAGGTTTATTGGCGGTTTTGACGCTTTTGTTTTTTGTCTTGTCAAATGTGTCTTATTCACTGACTTTAACATATTATGAGCCGCAAAAACAGCTTTCTTTAGATGATGCTAAGCTATTAGAAAGCACAATCATAGCATCAAGAACAAGCTCAACAACAGGGTCCTACGATCCTTTGGATGTAACAGATACAATAACAACCACACATGCAGATTACAGATCAGCACCCAGTTTTATGCCTAAAGCACTAAACACAGATGTAGTTGCTGAACCTCTGCCAGAACCTGATAACAGATTTTCAAACCAGATTCCTAACACCTGGAAGATTCCCCAATATAACTTACCAGGAGGTCTGGAACCCAGAGATTTTGGGCGTGTAGGTTCTGAAGATAATACTGATCCAGACAACAGTAAAGATGATACTTCAAGCAATACTGGCAGTGTTGTTAGATTACCGGGTTCTTTAGCAGAAAGAACTCACGATGATCTAGTAGGTCTTGCTAAAGCAGTCAACCCTCAGACATCTAACGATGACTCTAAAAATGCTGATGACAGCAATAATTTTCAGACCACTCACCCTTCAATAATCGATCGGCTTCCTGAAATCCGCATAGATCCTGCTGTTATCAGGCCTTTATTAAAACCTGATCTTGTTGTTTCTGCTTTCTCTGCAGATACCCGTTCTGTCAGGTTTGGCGAAGCAGTCACATTCCATTATACAGTTGAGAATAAAGGTTCAGCTACTGCTTCCTTCAAGGTCGGTTTCTACGACGGCGTCATGTATTACAGCAAAACCGCTGATCATGTTTCGAAAACACTGACCTTAGCACCCGGTAAGAGCATCTCTCTATCATTCAAATATGTATATGATTCTCATAACAGGCTGGAGGATAGTCTTAAAGACGGCCTTTTTTACCAGAGATCTCTCCGTCCACGCCTAGTAGCTGATTATAATAATCAGGTTGCTGAAACCGACGAGAGCAATAATGTCAAGACAACCGTGCTTTGGGTAAAGCCAGGCGTGGTTTCTGGCTCGTCCAGCTCTGAAGAGACAAATACCAACCAACCACCAGCTGTTGACCTGGTTATCAAGCCTTCATCAGGCACTGCTCCTTTGACAGTCTATGCAACTCCGTCAAGCAGCGATCCTGATGGCAGGATAATAGATTATTGGTGGGAAATCTCAAGCTCAGGCCCTAAAGGCATCGCTACAAGCTCTTACGAGCATGGCTTCGGCGTTCCTGAAAAGAAGAGTTTTGTTTTTGAGTTTCCAGGAGTCCAAACCATCAAACTAACTGTCCGTGATGATGATCATGCCGAGACGACTATTGTCAAGCAGGTTATAGTGACTGACTCTACTCAGACATTCAATGATAACCCTGTTGCTCAGCTTTCAGTCTCCCCTTCATCAGGCACCGCTCCTTTGACAGTGCTTGTTGACGGTTCAAGAAGTTATGATACCGACGGTTCACTTGCCTCATGGTCCTTATCAGTTTCAGGTCCTGGCCTTTCAGAGAACCTCAATGATAATTCATGGCCTTTTGTTCCCATGAACTACTCAATTACAGAACCCGGCCAGTACAAGTTTGTATTGACAGTCAAAGATAACGGAGGCTTATCAGATACAGATGTCGCTTATGTAACAGTCTCTGAAGATGATAGTGATAATTCAAGCAACGGTTCTGACGATAACAATAATACCGATGATAACAGCACTGATGATGGTGAGAATCAGCTTCCTGTCGCTGTTGTTGATGTAACCCCAAGCGAAGGTGTTGCTCCTTTGAACGTAGTCATCGACGGAACCAACAGTCATGATGATAAAGGCATAACAGACTATTCATGGATAGTCACAGGCCCTCATTTTTCATACTTTGATCTGGCTGTCCAAGGTACGCCAGGAGTCTTAAACCTCACATTTGATGAGCCCGGAGAATACACTGTCAGGCTCAATGTTCGTGACGCAGAACATGAGACTTCTGTCGCTTATGCTTACGTAACTGTCAGCGAGTCTTCAGATGACCAGTCAGATGAAGACCAATCAGACAACCAGACTGATGGTTCCGGTGATAATAGCGACGACAATAGCACTGATTCAAGCTCTAACCAGCCTCCAGTACCAACCATCACTGTAGACCCTTCTACGGGTGAAGCACCTCTTAATGTAACTATTAGCGGCGACTTAAGCTATGATCCTGATGGTGAGATAGTCACCCATTCTTGGGTCGTTACAGGTCCTGAAGGTTACAATTTTGTTCAGGCAATGGTTCCTGGCACCCCTAAGCCTCATAACCTGACTTTTGAATACCCGGGCAATTATTCCATAGACCTGATCGTCGATGACAATGATGGAATCTCACAGTCACAGTCAGTAGTTGTAGTAGTTACAGGCAATGATATCAACAACACTACAGACGAAACTGATACTTCAGACAACACAGACAATAACAGTTCTACTGAGGATAATAGTTCAGAGGACAACACAGACGCTACGGATACATCTGACGATAACTCAACTTCAGGCGTTGACCCTCACATCCACGGCATAAAGGTCAAGAGTGTCAAGGCAGACGAAGCAACAATAACATGGGAGACCGACGTAGCAGCTAACTCTAAAGTATGCTACGGCACTGATGACTCAGCTCTTGATGATTGCGAAGATGATTCCAACATGCTGACTGAACATGAGATAAAGCTCTCTGCACTTGATGAAAAGACCAAGTATTATTACAACATAAAGTCATGCTCTGAAGATGCAGTCTGTGATGAGAAAGGCCCTTACAAGTTCACCACGCTGATCGCTTCCTCTCAGACCGACAGCGACAGCGATACTTCAGCTGATGATGATTGGGATTCTTTTGTCGTAAGCAACGGTGTTGAACCTTACCAACAAACCACTGAAAAACCCGTAGCTTCAGACAAGTCACAGTCAAAGGACATTGCTCCTAAACCACCTGCTGTTGAAGTCGTCTATCAGACCCAATACATAGAGGTTGAAGAGCCAGTCTGCAAACTGAAGTTCTTATGGTGGTGCCTATGGAAAGAATGGGTCACCAAGAAAATACCGGTTCCTGCAGTTGTCCAAGGTTCAGGAGTCAAGTTTGAAATATAATATTTTATTTTTATTTCAATATATTACTTCATACTTATTGACTTTGTCCCTCAATGACTTCATGCTCTTTCTTATGCTTCTCATGCATAATCCTTCGTTCATGCTGCGGTCTCAACAAGTATTCGTTAGTCGTCTCAAACAGAAACACTCTCACATAGACGAACATAGGAAGAACTATCAAAAAGCCTATTATGATATACAACAGGTTGTTCTGCACCAACCAAGGTATCTTCAAGAAGTAATTAACCAGCACGAAAGCTACTGCTATGACCAATACAGTCTGACCAGTATATAACACCTTTCTCGTGCAGAACCTGAACGTAGTCTTTATGTTCTTATAAGCATACTTTCCAGGTATCGTATAAGAGAACAATCCAAAATACCACACCAACAGGTTCAGTGTCCAGAATATGATATTCAATGTTCCTGTACTCATAAACTTCGCAATAGAAGTCTCTATCCACAAGAAGACCTTTATCCAGATCAAGGTCAATAAGACAAACAAAGAATACCACAACAAGGACTGAAGAGCAAAATTCTTCATGTAACGCCAGTAACCAAGCCTTTTCTGAGTCATCCTATGGACCAACCACCAGCCAGTCCCCTGAAACAAAACCCACAACACATAAGCACCCAACACCATGATAAACAAGTACCATAACAGTTTACTTATATGATAATTGAACTGTTCATCAGCGCTTAATCCCTGCAATCCTTTCATAACATTATCAGGTTGTTCATACAGATTGGCTATTCCGCCCGTCATCTCACCACTAAGCTTCATAACAGCCGTCAGGTGATCCAAAGCAGCCATCTGAACGACAGTCATGACACCGGATAATACAAAAAGAAATACGACATCAAGAAGAATAACTAACATAACCCAATGAAAATTCTTATAGAAAGTTTTAAGAGTATTCCTAAGTATTTTCACGATATTAAGATTCTGTAGTTTTAGTTCTTTCATCTTAACTCAGCATTTTAACCATAAATTCGCATTGTTCCCTGTTATTGATTGCAGGTTCTTCTGGAAGTAATTTGCATTTACTTATATCTTTAGTTGTTATTGCCATATCATATATACAACGGTTTTTTGTATTGATGCTGTTATTTATCTTATCACAGAGGCCGAGATTTCCAGTCTTTTGAGCGATATTAAATAAACAATTATTCTTGTTAAAGATCGATTCATCAGTTATATTCTCGCATAAATGAGCATCTTTATCATTTTCTGCCATCAGGTATAAACATTGCCATCTTGATCCTCCTACTGGCGAATCGGGCAGTTCATTGCACTTTTTCAGATCATTTTCTTTTGAATATACAAATGCCAGACAAGCATCTTTTCCAATCAATGAACCCGGTTCATCACTCAGTTTATTGCATGCTTCTTCTGTTCCCAAGGCCTTAGCCGCTTCAAATCTACATATTTCCTTAGCACTTTCCCTATTTTCAGTATCTTGCGGTATCTCTTCACAGAGATCCATATCTCTTGTTTTTTTTATTATATTCCTCACACACATTAAAGCATTTACAGGGATTTTTGCTTCATAGCAAGCAGCCACATCATTATTCGTTTCCGCTTGCGTTATTATCCCAACATCTTTTGGTTGCGCTGATCCATTCATATCTTTCTCAACGGTCATTTTAGTGATTTCAGTATTTGTTGAATTCTCTCTTGGCAATAAAAATACAACCCCTATTGCAACCATGACAATGATTATGAGTATCAACCCTATTATTAGTTTCATATCCAATATTTTATGTATTGGTCTCGGCGTGCTTGGTTGTTCTATGATAGGATTGTTAGGCGTAACTGGAGGGTTATAGTCTGAACTACTGTTGACTGTCTGAGGCTGATTAACTGTTGGTTGTACTGGTTCTTGAGTGTTCTGTTCCTCTTCCATTTTTACCTTTTGATCATTATTGCGCTCCTGACGCCGCTCCTGCTCTTCCAGAGTTTGTGCAGAAGTTCTCAGGTGCCAGGTTCTTATTAGCTCTAAAGCAATCTTCTGCAGACATAACAACAGGTATATCACCGTTTTTAACCCACTTGCATACACACCCAATGTTCTTTGCCGTTCCAAAATATGTCCCTTGACATAAGTTGCGAGCTATTGTATATACATAGCTATCACAGTCTTTATAACAGGTCTCTCCAACTGATATAAGCGAATCACCTTGCGCGTTTGAGCAGGTACAACTTTTTGTAACTTTTCCTCCTGATTTGGATACGCATGTTTGCCCTCCTTGCAAATCTAAGGTTTGATAGTAAACTGGCGGTCTCCCGCTACCATCCGGACAGCAGACTTTTCCGCCAGAACATAGCCCTTCTCCTTGCTGTTCTTCTGTTCCGCACTTGTAACTGCTTGGCACGCAGAACTTGCTGTCTGGAGGTACTTTGTTGTATTGTTCTGTTGTCGTTATCTTTCCTGAGTTTACCTGGTCTAATATGTAGTTTATCTTGCATTGGCTTATGCATTTTGTCGGTGTTTTCAGCACTGCTGGTGCGAAGCATTTCTCATTGTCTCCGCAGCTTATCTGTGCAGCTTCTGCTGCTTCTCTTGATACACTCTTGCATTTTAGGTCTTTCTTGTTGGTTATCTTTTGAAGGTTTGATATCTTGAATGTCCTTGATTTTTCCATCTTTGGTATGAGCAATATGAGCCTATCATAATCTCTTAGTTTTATGCAAGGCCTGCCTGGTTGCGGGCAGTCAGCTAATTGTCCAATATCTCCTGCCACATTCACAGTCGTTTCACGTGGTGCCTGCACTCCCATAGGGTAAAGGTTCATCCTTAACTCTACTTTCTTGCTTGCCCCTACGCCTTCTTTGGTGTTTGCTATGTCTAACAGGATAGTTGTTGTGCCTTCACCCACCTTAGTCTTAGGTTGGATGGTCATCTTCCCATCTTCTTGCAAACCTACTGCTTCAAAGCCATATCTTGACGGCATGTCATAAGTAAGGATTATCTTTTGCGTTCCTGCATCTGCAACGCTTGCTGTGTCTGAGTATTCTATCCTTCTCAGCCCTTTAACCCTTATCTTTTTCCCTGTCCCTTCGTTCAATTTGAATGCAAGGAATTTCCCTTTTCCTGTGTAGCATATAGTTCCAGAAGTAAGTGTTCCTTTGAATGAAGGTTTTGAACAGGCTTTTGTTGTTTTCTTCACTTTCGTCGCTGCGCCGGTTATCAATCCCATACTGTTGGTTTCCTCCTCATTTTCTTCTTCATCATTTCCGAACAGGTTCAGGAACGGCATGTTTGTTCCGAACACTGCAGCTCCTGTTATCTGTGTTCCTCCAGAACATAATGGTATAGGCGTTCCCTCAATCTCCGGAGCTATGTTCTCTATGTTGTACGCACCTTCAAGGTTGAAGGATACGGTCACAGGTTCCAATAATGCTTCTGGTTCTGTATTTAATCTGAATGAAAAACCGTCTTTCTCTTCTTCAAAATCTCTGACGCTGACTTTGACATCAGGGTGTGAGTCCGGCAGTTCTGACATGCAGATAGTCTTTTTACCTTTGGCTGTCAGGCAGCACTCTCCAGTTCCCATGCTATCCAAGCTTTTGCTGAGTTCATTGTCTTTTCCTATGTAGCTTGCGATTCCTTCCACGGCTCTGAATCCTGAGAATGTGAATTCAGGATCTCCTCCTGAGAGCATGATCTTGATGACCCTATTACTTGTATCTCCGGTGCTTGCCAAGCATGGTGGTTGCGAAACTTCACATTTCTTCAGTACGTTTCCGTTCTTCTCTACAGCTACGAAGTCTCCAGGTATCAAACCTATCTCTCCGACGTTAAGATTTAGGAATGCAGGTTTTTCCACAGCCGCATTGATGTTCAGCTTGAACCCTAAGGATTTCTTTTGCGGATCTATCCATCTGAATCCTGATACTGAAATGTATTCTGCTGCTCCTAATGATTCATCATCCACCCATAAGCCATATCTTGATTTGAACCTTGTCCATTCGCTTGTGACTTTTGCATTCCTATACTGAAGAGCTTCCAGCGTTCCCCCACCTTTCGCTCTTCCTGTTCCCTGACAGACGACCGGGAATTCCACAGTTCTCTCTTGTTTGGTATGAGTAACAGGATCTATGAGCGGTCCTGTGCTCATGGAGTATCCTCCACCGGACTCTACCGGCGCTCTCAATTGCACAGTCATCTTCCATTTTACCGGTGTGCTTGAACAATCTATGTTTGTTGCTGTCTGTGTAGTCCTTGGAACATTATTTATTATGACTGATATCTCCTTCTTATTCTTTGAGTTTGCATTGTTGGATAACTGTTTTCTTGCCGTCTCTACATTTATCGGTATTGTTATGCCAGCACATTTTACCTGTATGAAACCTTTTTGCGGCAGAGTATCAGGAGGTTGTTGTTCACAGGCCATCGTCGCTCCTGTTTCCTGGAATTGTCCTGCAGTCTTGCCTGTCTGCGACCTTTCTCCCGGAGTATAAACAAAGTTTTTCAGGTTGCTGTCACATTTTACTTTCATCTGTATCTGCTGTCCTCCAGCACAGGAAGGGTTTCCCGTAGCAGGGAATAATATCCCACTGCCCGACGCCATCTTTTGACAAGGCCCTCCTCTTGTTTGTTTCGTTGCATAGAAGTCTTCCTGTTTTATGACGAAAGGCCCTGATTCCTGTATGTGCTGAGGCCATTGGCTTGGTTCCATGAATGTGAAGTCTTGTATCCCCTGAGCGTTTATCTTCTCACCAACTATTCTTTTGTTCGTCGGTGGGTATATCTGCACATTTCTTTGGTTCACCACTTTACTTATAACAAGATATTTTGTGTAGTCACATTGGTCTGCGCATGATTGTGCATCTTTAGGCAGAGTATTGGCTACTTGAATATCCATGATGTCACTCTCTCCCGGTTCGAAAGGTTCGTTCGGTCCTCTTACAGGCGTAACTTTCGTAAGTGTCGCTCTTCCCGTCTCCGGTACTTTCACTCCGCACATAAATGCAAGGTCATTTATGCTGAAGGAACATAGTCCTTCTATCGGGCTTCCGATCTCTCTAACATCTCCTGCTGCTTCTCCGGATATTGATTCTGGCGTAACGACTGACCCCTGGAACACTTTGGTCCCTCCAGGTCCTGTCGGTGTTGCCATCTGTGCCGGTCTCCATCTCAGGACTGCCTGGTCATATCTTAACGGTAAAGGGGTCTGAGTAGCGAACAGCACTTCGTCTGTGCAGCTTTGTCCCTTCTTCAGTATTCCATTCTCCGGGCAGGTGCCGCTTTGGTGTCTCGGTATCAGGAATTCCGGTTGTCTTCCTTTCTGGGTGTATTCTGTTATAGGCGCGTAGCCGCAATCACATTTTTCACCATTAGGACAGTTCTTTTCTGTTCCTGAACATCTCAGGAAGAGGTCATATTGTATATCTGCGCCTGCTGATATGTAGTATCCTATCCTGTACACATATCTGGCGAATCCTGTGTTTCCATCATAGGCCTGCCATCTTCTTGTTACAGGGAATACAAGTGCTGTGGTATTTATCGGCATGGTCGTTGCTGTCTCAAACATGCTCTTCCAGTCTGTCGGCCATTCACCTGTAAACATAAATATGCATGCGTCATACGCAAGGTTTTGCGCTGCAAAAGTCGTTGAGAACAGGTTGTTCTGCCCGTACCTATCATTAGCTTCTGCCACGACTGTGTTTGCAGCATCGTGTATTGAACCGAAGATACCACCTATGCCTCCAGTTCCTATCCTTGAACCGCCTCCTCCGCCGAACCTTCTTGAGATGCAGCTTATAAGTTGCTGCAGTATATCGCAGAAGTATTGGCTTATCATCGCTCTGCATTGTCCTGCTGAGCCATCTCCTGTCAGCATTATCGTCTGCAGGCAATTTTGCAGGTGCAATAAGAAATTCTTCAGGTGTTGCAACCAGCTTATTATTGCACTCAAGCACAAAGTTATCAGTGCATCTATGAAACTAGATGCTGGTTGCGCTAAGTATTCCCTGTGAGGTTCTCCTAAGAGCTGGAATATCTGTCTGTATTGTTCTTCAAGCCCTTTCCCTATCTTTGTCTGGTAAGTCTTGCATTCAGCGACTATCTCCTTACTATCGCTGCTTCTCGGAACTATCTCTCCGGAACTGATGTGCTTGCATAAGTCTGCTGCAAATTCTTTCATACCCTGCTTGAAAGAATCTTCATCTTTTGAAGGGTCTGCATTATCTCTTTTTGGGAATGCTGCGAACAGTTCTTTGCTTGACGCTAATGGCTTAAAGTATGCTCCAGTGCTTATCATCACTCTGCCTTGTGAATCTACACTTCCCACAGTTCCTGTCACTTCTGCTTTAGTGTAGTAGCCCAATCTTACGCTTTTTGCTGATCCTGAATCATCTATGTCTACCAAATAAACCACATGATCGTTCAGCCTGTCATCAGAAGGAAATCCTTTTTTGTATTTTAGTCCTGCCAGTTCTACCGGTTGCGCTCTTTTCATGCTTCCTTTTGGTGAGCATATACCTGTCACTCCATTGACGATGTTTTGTCCTTTCTTGCATTCTGCTCCTTCAGGGTTTGATAGGCAGTATGATAGTTTCATCTCGTTTGAGAACATCATCCCCCATTGCCAGTCCTGCATATAAGTGTATGGGCAACATGCGGGTTGTGGTTTATGCCCTTTTTCACATTTTTTCTTGAGGTCAGGGTCTCCTTTCTTGTACTGCTTGAACATCTTCTCTATGTCATCCCTTCCCAGTTTTGCAAATTCGCAGTCTGATTTTGCTCTCAGGTAGTCTGGTTTGTTTATGTCTCCCTTCTTGTAATCAAAGAACCTATCATATATTGGAGGCCCTACCTTTTCTGTCGTCTTCTTAGCAGTCTTGGTGCTGGAAGTTTTTGTCGTCTTGTCAGTAGTTTTTGTTGGTGTGGCAGTGTTAGTTGTAACTCCTGTCGCAAATCCCGTTATGGTTCCGAATGACGACCCTGTGTCTTCCTGTTCAAGCTCTTTGCTAAGGTCTGGTATGTTCTGCTGTTCTTCTTTTGTGATAGTTCCGGTCGCTAATGCTGTTGTCTTTTGGGTGTTGCATAAGCTGCAGAGTTTCGGATCCTTGCACTCTGTCCTTTTTGTGCATCCTTTAGTGTTTTGCTTACCTTCCAGTATCAGTTTCGCATCATCATAAGTATTACAGGTACACTCGTATATCTGACCATTGGCCATTGTTGCATACCATACGTTCTCATGCCCGTCTCTTTTGATTATTGAGTTTCCTACAGGCGGAAAGGGCTCCTTTGTCTTATCTCTCCACAAGGATAGTTTTGTTGTCTTACTGTAGGCCATCTGCACGGGCTTCTCTTTTTCGGCAGCACTCTTATATGTCCAACCGGTAAATTCTGATACCCATTTGTAAGAGCTTAAATCTCCAGTTGAGGTTGTTGTTCCTGTGCTTGTACCCTTTTCTGCGCTTGAGGTCTTGCAGCAGTACTTATCATTGTACTTGCCTGTGCATTTTCCTTTCACACAATCCCCTTTCAGGTTGTTGCAGGTTCCTAAGTCGCATACGCAGTCCCACCCAGTTCCTAAGGCTACACAGGATCTTTTGTCCTTATCCACAGCACTCAGGTTTACCTGATTAGTGGTTGTTGTTAGTTTAGCTGCTGATGCTTTTGTTCCTCTGCAATAACCGTCTTTGCACACCTGTCCAGCTTCGCAATACTTGTACGCTCCCGGAGCTGTCTTAGAGTTGCATTTGCATAGCTCATTGGTTATTGCATCATCTGTGCAGGCTTTTATATCCTGACATTTATCATTGACGCATACTTGTCCTGATTTGCATGTAGGCCCTTTCAGTCCGCAGACGCAATCCCTTGCCAATGCAGAATTCTTCGGGCATTGTTGAGTCACTCTTTCTGCAGCTGCTTCAGCATATCTCCAAGGTGATGGTTTTCCTGCTTTTCCATAGGATTGCAATATATAATGCTGTAGTGACGGTACTGGCGGACAGGTTATCCTATCACAGAACAGATGCCATTTGTCTGTCAACCATTTTTCTTTTTCCACCCATTTGGCGCATGTTTGACATGCAGCTTTAGCTTCGTCATTGCCTTTCTCCCCTCCGAACTCAACTGCGCATGCTCCAGTCTCGCTTCCATCATCCCACTTAGCCACCTTCTCTATCCTTCCGCTCTTTATGAGCGCTGCTATGCTTCCTCCGCCTTTAGAGATAGATGCTAATGTTGAAGTGTATTTACAGTAGTATGTCCTTAGCACTGACACGGTCAGTTTTGAGAAGAATGCCAACAGGCAGAAACCCAGCGTTATCTTTGCAACGTATTTGATCGGTTTCTCAACGACATCTATAAATTTCAGGGTAGCGTTTATCGCTGTAACTGATGCTCTTAGCAAGCCTTTCGGTATCAGTGCAGGATTTACCCTTTCATCAAGCTGAATCTTCAGTTCAACACATTGTTTTTGGAAATTGGGCGGCTTTATCTGACTTACTGTTGAGCTTTGTTGTCCTGCAGTCATCGCAGCGTATTGTTTCTGCAGTTCCGGACTATTGAAGTTTATTTCCATCTGGTACAGGAGCCTTACACATCCTGCCCAAGGGAAGCATTCACCTTTCCGATGATTAGATAGGTTCTTTTCTTTTTCGTAATAGGTCTTCCCCTCTACCGATTGCGGTTTAAACCCTATGAGCACAAAACCTTTTGTCCTATTGTTTTGTGGCGCTGTCACCTGTGGCGCTGATACCCAGTCAAAATCATACTTCTTTCTCTCTTTCGCACTTACAGTCGCAGGCACCACCCTGACTGATGATACGGTCACATTAGCTCCTGAACCAGGCCCTTGCCATACCAGTTCATATCCAAATCCATAAGCACCTACGCCTTCCATCAGCTCTCTTGTGTTTATTATGTTGCCGCCGGGTTTGATCTTTATCTGCCAGTAGTTTCCTTCTCCGCACGGCGTGTATGTTACGCTTCCCTGTACCGGTGCGGATCTTCTTCCGAAAGAATCTTCAGCTACGAGAGTTATCTGGTTAGGCACCCCTTCTTTGCTGACGACCCCAACTCCGGCTGTTGCTGAGTTGTTCTCAAAAGCAGTATTTAGTGTTGCTGATATTGTCGTTCCGAGTTCAACATCTGCTGAGAAGGTTCCGTTCTCTCCAAGAGGCACTGTATATGTCGGTTTAGCTCCTTTAGCTTTCGGATCAGCATTTATGTATATGAGCACTTTGCCTGACGGCTTATTGACTTGTCCATTAATATTGATTTCACTTACATATGTTGGACTGTACCATTGTGATAGTTGTGCTGCTGTCGGCGCCAGTATCTTTACTGGTTCAGTATCTACCATTATATCAAAAGTCTTCTCAAAACTGTTTCCTGCTATGTCCTCAAACACAACCCTTATCTTGTTTCTTCCCTGGAACAGGTGCGGTATGTTTTCCTGGAATGTTGTTGTCTTATTAGGTGTCAGTCTGATCTCTTTCTTGACAACCAATTGGGGATTTTCAGGCACTATCTTCTGTCTCGGTCCTACAACTGTTCCGTTAGGCAGCGTCGTTATCGATATAGGTTCTGACTTTGGCCCCTCATTTCCTGCTTTATCCATAGCACTGACCTGGTAGGTGTAGGTCGTGCTTGTGCTTACATTATTATCTGTGAATTTAAGCTGTGTTGCCGGTGTCGTCGCTATCGGTCCTCCTTTGACATCAGTCCTGTATATCAGGTACATCAATATATCATCTTCCGGCGCTTTGGCACTCATGTCAGTGCTGGTGCTTGTCTGCATACCTGTTATTCCATTATCCTGTTCGTCCAGTGAAGCAAAGCCTGATATTCCTCCACCGACAGTTATGTCTCCAGCGTCTTCTCCCAGTATCGTGTCTTTTCCTTTTCCAGGTGTTACGCTTCCTGTTGCTGTTCCTGCATTGGCAGTCTGTACCATCGGTTTAGCCCATTCTATAGTCACACTGTTCTTATCTATGCTTGTGTTCCTGAGATCAGTTACCTTTCCTGGTGGTGTGGTATCATCCAAAGATTCTACATAAGCATAGAAAGTCACAGGGTTTTCATCTCTCACAGTCCCTTTGATCGTCAGTGAATTCTTTGAAAGTACACTGATATTCTTTGTCTCATTGGAGAACTCCACTTCTGGACTCATATAATCCAGCCTTATCTTTTCTACGCATTCTATCTTCTTGCCTACCCTGTCATCAGCAACAATCTTTATCTCATTCTCTTCCAGTTTGGCATTGAGCCTTAGTCCTCCGAACCTAAACTGACCGGTACTTGGCGCTCTTGCGTATCTCTGTTTCTCTCCGTTCACATATCCGTAGATGTCCGCTCCCGGAGCGCTTATCCCTGTTATGTCCATCCTGTTAGAGTTGTGGTATTGCGTGGTTTCTGGTTTACAGTCGAACTTATCGATCTTCAGGAACAGCTCAGTCTTTTGGCTCGTCTTAAAAGTAGTTATAGAACTATTACCACAGTTTCCCTGAGCATCACATGATTGAAGCATATAAGTATATGTCTTGTCAGGTTCAAGGTTTATGAGCGTGATATTATGTTCTTTCGTGAACACACCCGTCTCTTTTTTCTGGTCAAGGTTCAAGGGGTTCAGGCTGTATCTTACTCTTGTATGCGCATCTACATTCGTTTTCCAGGTGAATATGACATTGGTCCCTATAACTTCTGTCTTTATGTTACTCAAAACGATCTCTACAGCCGCGCCTCCCGGCGTTGCACTCACCTGTGTTTTTGGTCCTTCATTGCCTGAAGTATCCACTGCACTGACTTCGTAGTTGTACGTCTGTCCTGCCTTGACTTCCGTATCTGTATAACTTTTAGTCTTCAGGTTTTGTGCAATTACTTTCCCATCCCTGTAGACGACGTAATGATCCACGTCAGGACTTGCACCTGCATCTATATCCCAGACTATCTTTACAGAATTAGCTTTGACTTCAGGAACGGCCAGCCCCATGACTGCCCCCGGAGCTTCTGTGTCGCCTCCTGTGGCGCTTGTTTCACTTTCTGCTCCTGCAGGTCCTGTCTTGAACTTTAATGATCCTAATGCCGGAGCTCTTTTTGTCTCTTCTCCTGCTGTTGATACAATCTGGTATATGTATTGTGTTTCCGGTAAAAGGTCAGTTATCGTGACTTCATGATCCTTTTTTGAACCGGTCTCACTTACATCTTTATCCAGCACGTCTTTTCCGTATCTTACCAGCCCTGTAGCATTAACATCAGTTTTCCATCTTATGACAACAGAATTTGATCTTGTCTCCACACCACTTACTGCATTGAACTCTATCTGAAGCGCACTTGCTGTATAGATAGGCATAAGCACTATCAACCATATGAAAAATAATGCTAGTCTGTGCACGATATGTTTTTTAGCCATAGTTTTCCTCTTTTATGATCTTGTATGCTTATCATCTGTTTCAGTGTATGTTTTTAACATCTGTTTCTGTTTTTGTATCTTTTGTTTTTATCCTGTTCATCTCTTGCCTATTTCCCAACTTAATTTTAGCTTTATTAACTTTATTTAGCTTAGTTTTAGCTTAATTGTTAGCTTGATTCTCAACTGTTTCTGCTCCTGCCGATCCTGCGGGGGCATCATCAGTTTCCCCAACTTTCTTGAAAATAGGTTTGATGTCAGGGTTTTTTGTGTGATTGCTTATCAGTTCATACATATCTACGAATTCCTGATCTGTGGTCGGCGGAGGGAACTTTTCCAAAATATGGAACTCTACCTTGTTCGCATCTGCTATGTCTTCATAATTGACTTTCCATTTTCCCACCCAACCTCCGGTCATCACATCTTCATCTGCTCCTTTTTGTTTGAACAACATTATGCTTAAGTCATAAGTAGCGTCTTCCTGAAGCAATTCCAGGGTCTTCTTGCTCTTGAATGTCTCTTCAGGCGTGAAGGTATAGAATAATGACATGTCAGGGTCTTTGTGCTCTATGCCTATAACTGCATGTTCATCTGGCTGCAGGAATCTCCAACTGTCCGGTTCTCCGGACCTGTGTTTTCTTAGTGTGAATTTCAGTTCTTGTGTCGGATGCATCTTTATCACAAAAGGTTCCTGTCCACTCCATTGTGCAGAAGCATCCAGATAGCCTTTCCTTTTCACTTCTATTGTCGGATTTGCGCATCCGCTGGGAAAATTTCCTTTCCATTGAAGATGCTGATTGTTGGTCCTCGTGCTTCCCAGGTTACATGCGTTTGTGAAACACCTGTATGTCAGGTTCACTCTGCTCAGTTCTGCATTTGTCACTGCATCTACTACTCTTATCGTATGCTTTTCTGTTCCATGATAATCACAGAAGTCCAGATCAAACTCGTCAGGATTAAACTCTACAGCCGGCAAAGCATTTCTGTCTCCCTGATTATGGTAGATCATGACCGGAAATGCGAACCTAAAGACATAGCTCTTTCCTCTGAAAGCCTTCGGATCCTCTATTGATATCATCACCGGATAGTACAAGTCATAGACGAAGTGATAAGTATTAAGGCACAAGAAAGTAAGTATCTTGGATCTCAGGTCTTGCACTCCTGATTTCAGTATTCCGTACTGGTTAGGTGTTGCGTAGATGTTAAGTCCCCATCCTTTTCTGAAGTTTGCAGTCACTTTCAGGTCATTGTAGTTCTTGTCCGTAAAGTTGAAGTACAGTTGGAAATAATCATAAGAGTCTGGCGGTATCTCTTTAGGCAAGACTAATGGTCTGTACTCTTTGGCTTCCTTCTGCGCCTGTACTGCCTGATGAACTTTTATGTACGCATCCTCCTTAGCAAGGAATGGCGGATGATCCGTGTTCCTGAACCGTATTCCCATGACCGTGGGCTCCAGCGCTTTTATGAGCTTTTCTTTTATCTGCGATAATCTCCACACTTCTCTTCCGCACTTCAGCGTCAAACCGTCAAAGGGAATGTCTTTTGAAGGGAAACTGGCCATAAGATCTATTGTCATCTTCTCAAACATCTTTTTTTTGTTTTCAGCATCCAGCAGTTCTCGCGCCAACTCATACATCCTTTTTACTTTTACATCAAGATTCACCAAGAATTGCTTTTTCTTTGTCACTTTTTCCTGTCCTTTCTCTTTTATCTCCACATCCCAGTCAAGCGACACTACAGTATCTTTATCTGCAAAGACCACATTGCTTTTCCATTTATCTCCTGTCTTTATGTCAAACTGATCCCTAAAGCCTGTGAAGTTATTGATGCATGTCTGAATGTTCTGGTCGATGTAGTATTCGACCTGCTGTTCCATGAACCTCAGCCCAGGAACTATCGTCTTTCCTTCCCAATACCAGTAAGGCACTTTTGGCGCCAGTTCTGCCGGCACTCCCGGTATGATAGTGATAAACCTTGAAGGATTCGCTGCTATCTCTTCAGGTATTGATATGAATCCGCCCTGCGTTCCCAGAGCCCTTATACCTTCTTCTGCAGTCTTTTCCATACAGGCTTTTATGAACTCTTCTACTGGCGGCGTTTTTGTCTGAAAAATCTTAGCAGGCCCTATACCTGCCTGTTTCATATAGATGGCTGTTCCTGCTCCGAACAACAGAATTATACCTAATATGATGAAAACTGTGATCTGGGCTTTCTTCCCTCTTTTTTTTATTGATAATCTGTTCACTTTCTTTTTGATCGAGTTCTGGTTATTTTTTCTTGTCTTTTATGTTTTTTAATCTTTCCTCCAACTGTTTTGGGTGTTTTACCAATGAGGTTATCTATGACTATCGTATAATATATTTTTGTCCAGGCAGTATAGATAGTTACCCAAGCAGTGCTTATAAGAAGCACCAGCACATCAAAATATAAGAGTCTAGTCACTAACAAAAGGACATTCAGCACTATAAACATCAGGAAGACCACACCCATAGGAATAAGGAACTTTCCTATCTTGACGATGGCAGTCTTATACCAGGTGACCAGTCCTCTCCAGATCCTTCTCTCTTCTGTGAATATTGAGAACAACGTTATCGTCAGATAAATCATAAGCTGAAGAAATACTATGCCTATGATCACAACTCCGGCCTTAGCTTTTGCGCTGTATATCACCTTATCATATATCGTATTATAGACGGCAAATTGAACCAGGTAGGTCAGTACTCCAGCACCTAACATCCATATAAGCAGCATACCTGCATACCGCAAATAAAAGTTTCCCGTCAGCTTCTTATCCCAGATTGTCAGGTAAGTCTTAGCTTTGAAAAACACAGTTATCCCGAAAAGATATAATAATCCCAGCACAGTATAAGTGATAGTAAGTTTCATAAGTTTTGATGCGGTCTCTTCCGCACCTCCCATCAACAACTGTTGCTTGAAGGCATTCTGAGTCGTGAAAGGTTCTGTCATCTTTGTCATCATAGGCGTAAGGGCAGTCATAGCTTTCATGAATATCATCGCTCCTGCTATTATACCTATTATCAGCAATACCTCCCAGAGTAACACCAGGCCTAATCTTCTACCTATCTTCAAGGATTCTCGGAATTGTTTTTTTGTTCCTTCAGACATTTTCTTGATATTTCCCGTTTTGATCTTTCCTGTTTTTCTTCAGTGTTCAGCAGAGTGCGCATCCCTCTCTTGGATCTCTGTTTGTTGTTTCGTAAGTGCCAGTTTCTGGCAGTTCGACATCTGCATACGAGTCTGTTACATCATTGAAATACTAATCTTTATCCACCTTATTTATATTATTGCAGATCTTA
>JALWQS010000089.1 GCA_027083015.1 Candidatus Woesearchaeota archaeon | reverse complement strand
CCAAACGCTGCTTCTTAAGATTCTGAGCCACATATTTGATCTGCTTAATCTTAAACGTCCAATAATAGATATACCAACCCTTCTTCTTATCCTTCCTGCGAGTAAAAGAAACGAGATTAGCGTGGTAAAGCCTATAAAGCATATTCCTGACGATATTAATCTCAAGGTCAAGAGCATCAGCAAGCTTAAACTCAGAAACATTCTTCTTATTCTTAAGCTCTTTAACTAAAGGAATAACATCCTCGCCCGCCACATCAGAGACGACCTGTTCAACAAGCTTATTAGAGAGTTTCATGAATCACTCCATCCAAACACTGTAATCCGATAAAACACGAAAAACAACAACAAAAACATACACTATTTTCAGATAAAAGCATTTATAAAGATTTTGTTTAGCGAGATGGTTAAGCAATACAGGGCTTTAAACACCAAAATACAAGCATTTAAGCAATCAGCAGCATTTCAAAACATTTATAAACAAACTGAATTTCCCCAAAAATCAGAGAAAATGACAAGACCAATGCACAGATCAAGAACCCTAAGAAGGGTAAAGAGAAAAACACCAGGTGGCAAGGTTAGCATGCAGTATAAAGAAAGAAAACCTCAGCCAGCCAAATGCGCAAACTGCGGAGCAGTACTAAAAGGAGTAGCAAGAGAAAGACCTTACAAGATGAAAAGACTTCCCAAAAGCGCAAAAAGGCCTGAAAGACCATTCGGCGGAAACCTATGTTCAAAGTGTTCAAGGGAAAAGATCAAGGCAGAAATAAGAGCAACAGCATAAAACAAAACATTTGTTCTAAAAGAACCCATACAAAAAACAAATCATCAAATATTAAATTCAAAAATCTCTTTTAATGAAACATGAAGCAGGATCGGCGACGATCGTGCAGATGAAATTAAAACGAGAAGACAAATTCTGTTTTCTTGTTTGGAGGAAAATAAAATGATGGATGTAGGAAGACTATGCGTAAAGATAGCAGGCAGAGATGCAAGAAAAAAATGCGTGATTGTAGAAGTGATAGATGACAAGTTCGTAATCATAGACGGAGAAACAAGAAGAAGAAAATGCAATATCAAACATTTAGAACCACTTAAAGAAACGATCAATATCAAAAAAGGCGCATCACACGAAGAAGTAAAAACAGAATTTAAGAAACTAGGCATCGAAATAAAAGACACAAAACCGAAACAGCCAAAAGAGAAACCAAAAGCGATACGAGCAGCGGAAAGAAAAAAGATGAACGCTGGTAAAGAAAAGAAAACCAAGAAAGAAAAAGCAACAAAAGAAAAACCAGCCGAGGAGAAAGAAATTCCAAAAGAAGAGACAAAACTAGAGAAAGAGATAAACAAAGATGATACTAAAGAACAAGAGACAAATAACAGCTGATCAATCTAGAAAATCATAACTCTTCAACAACAAATCTTTTCTAATTTTTTAATATTATTTCTTCAGATTTTAGAACGGCGGTATGGAAAAACAGCAGAAGCATATGAGTACGAGCCAAACAAGAATCAGTTAAGAGTTATTATCTTCTTAACATAAACCATGGGAACATCATAATCGTCGAGAACAACCAAGCGAAAATCCTTCTCCTGATAGATATCAGAGTAAGAGACATGAACAGGAATAACTTCGGTGACTTCCTGACCAGGACGCAAATTCTTAAAAGAATCAGGGAGCCAAACCTCATCATCCCACCAAACAGAACCTTTACCTTTGTTATTCAGCTTGATCTTTATCTTAGTAGGGTTTATTATTGTAGATGACTCATCATTACGGACAGTAAGCACCAAAGACTCAAGAGTAGCCCAATTCGTATCGCGAGTCTTAGTCTGAAGATGAGAAACATCAGCAAAAACCTTAGAATAATTAAAACCAAACTCAGCAACCTTCAACCTGACAGGTTCAGAATAAGAAGATGCTTGTGAAGAATCATAAGAATCGTCATAAGAACCAGAATCCTGAAAAGAATCATCAGACGTTTGAGAATCTCCATTAAAGTAGTATTCATCACTTTCAGCAGTCTTATCAGAAGAACCATCCAGCTTTTTCTCTTTCAAGACCTCATCATCACTGTCTTTAGTATCAGCCGAAAGACTTGTTTCTAAAGTTTCATTCCTAGAAACATCCGAAGGAACATCCGGAGACGAAGAAAGTTCAGAACTAACAGAAGAAGACCTCAAACCTCCCTTAGCTGAAACCCTGCCCATCAAAAAAGCAGAACCAACAACCAGAAAGAAAAGAAGAACAATAGCAGAATACTTCAAAAGAGTGCGAAGAGTAATCGTACGGTTCAAAAAGGAATCAAAACTATCAAAAACAGGGGAATTCTTACGAGTAGGTTTTCTGCGTTTAACAACAACCTTTCGCGACTTTTTCTTAATCTTAGACCTAGATCTCTTACGCGCCATGATGAGTACCTATAACTTCACACCCTTTTTGAAAGAATCCCGAACAAATCTGAGATGTTAAGTTCGAAAGCAGCAACCGGCATCTGGAGATCCCAATTACTAAGAACATCAGGAGAAACTTCTCCTATATAAGCTATGCCCTTATCATTTATAAAGACCCTTGCTACCCTTCCAGGAATAAAAGAAGGGTGATCCTCGGGCTTAAAAACACAATCCACCTTAAGAGCATCCATCAAAGACTGAAAAACCTGCTTAATCCGGGTATAATCAGAATCCGCTCCACAGAGAGCCACAGAAAGCCTAACAAACTCCTTGACACCAGTCTCCAAAGAATCATCAGCCTTGAAACAATCACCAATCTCAAAGATGTTCTGAGGATACTCATGAACCTTATTCAACTTAAGAACAGATAATAAAGAAGGAAGAACCCAAGCACGAAGAACATTATAATCAGTATTAACAGCCGATTCAAGCTTCACCAAAGGAAGGTCAACCAACATCTTAGTATTCTGATCGTCTATATTAGACAAATTATAAGAATAAGTCTCAACAAGACCAAGACCTACAAGAACCTCAGAAACCCTTCTCTTAAAGACTTCAAGCGGAGACTCTTCACCAATAGTAGAAACAATAGGAATCTCAGGGACAAAATTCTCATAACCATAAGCGATAGCCACATCCTCTGCAAGATCAACCATGTGAAGAACATCAGCACGATAAGCAGGAACAAGAACAAAACCCGAGTCAAAACCATAACCCATGTGTTTCAACAGATCAACCATCTGTTCCTGAGAAAGCTGAAGACCAAGCCACTTATTGATGAAAGGAACATTGAGCTGAACACGACGAGGATCAAGATCAGGAGTCACTTTCTTTTCAGAACCATAATCCAGTTCCATAGAATAAATCTCCCCACCCATATCAGACAAGGAAGTGACAAGAATGTTCAAACAGGTATTACAAGTATTGAAATCAAAACCAGAACATTCAATAAAAACCTCAGTAGTCTCTTCAGAGACCTTACCAGTAAGATGAGAATTTATTATCGGAGGCATAGAAAGAATATTCTTCTCAGCATCAGAAAAGAAAGGAAACTTGTCAAGACCTTCGAGAAGATGACCATACTCACGACCAGTAGGGTGCTGAGAAAGGATCTGCAAACCGGTAAGCTCCCTGGGAAATTCCAAAGGCTGAAAACGTACCTTATTAGGATCCTCAGCAAAATATGTGATGGGGAGCTTAATCTTTTCCAAAGGATAGATGCCGATAGCAAGTTTCTTACGATTCCTACCAAAAGTAACATGAAGCTTCTCCTGAATCTGAATAATCTCACGAATCTTCTCATCATCAAACTTAAGATTCTTTACGATAGCACAGGCAGTAAAAGGACGAACATCCTTAACAGAGGGATCAATAATGACCTTAGAACCTGAAGGCTTAACATCATAATGACGAAGACCGGTCTTCTCACCGATAAACGCAGAAAAGGCGCGAGCAAACCCCTGCTCAGAAAGCATGTCAGGACGATTAGGAAACACCTCTACCTCAATCTTCTCATCACCAACAGATTCAAGGTCCGTACCGATCATAGGAATACGTTCGCGAAGCTCATCATCAGAAAGCTCCCTACCGACCAATCCATTAAACACTTTCTTATTAAGGGTTATTGAAGGCATCTTACATCAATCCATAAATCATTCTTATCCAAGATAAAATATATCCTTATCATTTCATCCATTGTCGCATACTCTGCAACTGTTCCAGATCATTCTTGAAAAGATCGCGAATATCACTAATACCATAATACTCCAATTGAATACGATCAAAACCAGGACCCCAAGCAAGAACAGGAATCTCATCACCAAGAAGAGGCTTAACAACTTCAGGACGGAAGATACCCGCTCCACCAAGTTCAACCCATTCCTTATGCTCAGGATGAAAAACATCAATCTCAACACTGGGTTCAGTATAAGGAAAATAAGCAGGCCTGAAACGAGCCTTAGGAAAACCCATCTTAGCAAAGAACCTCTTAAGATAACCAAGAAGGTGACGGAAATTAGCATTACGATCAACAACAATACCTTCTGTCTGATTAAACTCAAAAAGATGCTTCCAATCAAGAGCTTCATTACGATAATTACGACCCAAAGCAAAAAACTTAGCAGGCAGATCCTCATCCTTAAGAGAAGCAAGAGTCCTCGCAGAAAGGACAGTGGTGTGAGTCCTAAGAACAAGCTTCTTAGCAGTCTCTTCATCCCACGAATACTGCCAACCAGAACTCTCTATATCACCACCGTGTTCATGCATAGCCTTGACAGAATCCACAAGACGACGATCAGGCAACTTACCCACAGAAGGATCACGAAGATAAAAAGTGTCCTGCAAGTCCCTTACAGGATGGTCCTGAGCAGTAAATAAGGCATCAAAATTCCAAAAACAAGTATTGACCTTAGGGCCCGTCATCTCCTTAAAACCCATCTCAAGCCAGATCTTACGCGCATAATCAGTAGCCTGGTTCACAAAATGCCTACGACCACGCGAAATCTTAGGAACATTTACAGAAACATCATAACGACGAAACTTCTTACCTTTCCAGGAACCATCCTTAAGCATTTCAGGAGTAAGACTATCAATAGTATTCTCCTCTTTAA
>JALWQS010000088.1 GCA_027083015.1 Candidatus Woesearchaeota archaeon | reverse complement strand
TCTATTATTTTGGTAAGGTTAAGAAGTTGAAGGATCTTTGATGTTTTGGTCTTGTTTTTTCTTTATTCTTTTAGTCTGTTACTTTTTTCATGCTTTCTGTTATGAACAATCCCCCGGTGACTATTGGCGGGGTTGCTACGATAAGTATTGCTGTCCAGTTTGCCTGTGATATTGTCACTATCATATATGTGATACCTAATAACAGGTATATCATCCCTCCTGCAAATTCAAACTTCCATGCGCATATCAAGACGGCAATTACTGATATGAGGACTATGCTTTCAAGCATCGTGGCCATTGAGAATCCGTGTGTAAGCAGTATCGCGAACCAGAATACTGCTATTAATATGCCAAGCATCCTGGCACTCCAGTGCACTATCTTTACTCCTATATCTTCTTTGTTGGTTGTTATTGTTATCTCTACTTCTTCGTTTTTATTTGTGGTTTTCTTCTTTTCTTTCTTTTTTGTTTCTCTTTTTTTCCTTGTCATCTTATTGTCATTTTTTCTTGTGTTATTCTATCTTTTCTCTCTTTTCTTGTCTTATTTAAATGTTCTTTTAAACGCTGTCATTCATCAACAAAATGATTAACTACTAATAAGTAGATAAAAACAAAAAGTTTATAAATGCTTATCGGCTATTTCTGTTAGGAAACTATGTCCAATAGCTCTGATAAGCCTGGAAGCTCTGAAAATGATGATTTTGCTAGTGCAGATTCTTTGTTGGAAAAGATTTCTAAGGAGATGTTAAGGTCTTTTCAGTCTCTTGAACGTAATATAATCTTGGACGATTTCATTGAGACCGATCCTGATGATCCTACGACTTATAAGAAGCGTCTGAAAGGGGGCTGTACTGCTTGGGTAGAATATGACTCTGTCACTGATAATTCGGATGAGGATACGAGAATACCTCGTTTTGTCATAGAGCTTCCTGATGAAAGACGCGTTATTGTTCCTGCTTCTGTTTTGGCTGACTCCTTATCTGGTTCTGAATTGTCTGGTTCAGATGATACTGCTCAAGTTTGTAATGCTTTCTTTAGAGATGTTGAAGAAGGCGATCTTTTTAGGCATTATGGGGGAAAACCTGGTTTTAGAGTTGAGGATCCTTACTCTAATATGTTTGCTAATGAAGGTTTTGGTGGTCATACCGGTGAATTCACTATTCCAAAGACCCGTGATGGCGTTTCTCTTGAGGATCTTGTTGGTGTGCCTGCTAGTTTTTCCAAGAGTGCGACTGAACGCATCACTACGGTCCCTCAGGAATCTTTTGCTTCTTCGGAACCCTCTACTCCTATTCCTCATGATAGATTTGAGGATGGTTGTATTAGTGATTCTAAAGATGTTCTTCCTATAGTCTCGTCTAAGGATGGTGTTGATGTTTTTGGTGCTTCATCAGGATTCAACAAAAGGGTCAGTTGGCGCAGGGCTTTGGGTATAAGTGTTATGGGAGGAAAGTTTTTCAGCATGGATGTTTCTGAAAAGGTCAGGATATACGGTCAGGTAATATCGAGTATTGAGAAACTTAAGTATCCTATAGCTCATTATGTCTGGCGCGTCTTTTCTAAACTGGTGAGTTTTGCTGAGGAAGATGGTTATGATGCTCTGATTGCTGTTCCAGATGAGCATCCTGAGATATATCATTTCGGTTCTTCTGATATTATTAAGGAAGGTCTTCCTTTTCCAGGTTATGGTGCCACCAATAGGGATATCGCTTTGCGTGTTCAGGAAGAGCTGGAAAGAGGCGCTCTTGAAGGGACTGATCCTGGAAAGGCTCTTGCTTCTGCTATAGTCAAGATAAGGAAAGAACACGCTAAGATTAATTTTAACAGGTTGGTCTCTCTTTTCATGAGTCATCTTGATGATATCTATATCTATGAACGTACCCTCTCTTTTGATAGTGATTCTGATCAATCAGCTCAATCAGCTGTTCGTATATTGACAACTCCTGAGCAGTACCTTAATGTTTTAGTCGAGCCTTGTAAACGGACTGTCTTGGTTACTGAGGATGCTCGCCTGGTTCGGGATCTTGTTTATTCTTTGGCTGCTGGTGAGATAAATGCTGCTACTGCCGGATCTCGTGATATCTCTCTTTACATGTCTGATGACACTATAAATACAAAGGATCGTTCGTTGATCTTTGTTAGGCATTCTCAAAGGGCTTATAAGAAAGCTCGTCGTGAGTTTGCCTCTACTGCTGCCGGTCATGTTTGGTTAGAATCTGATGGGGGGATTGAGTATCTTCTTAGTGACTCAGGAAAGCGTTTTTTGGATAGTCAGCAAGGAAGGGAATTCTTAAAAAGTCCTTATGCCAAAAACTTTCTTAAGCTTAAGAGATAGTGCTAATTTCTGATTTAGAAATATAGTTGTTCTGTTTATGTTATCTGGATGATTTCCTTTGCTGCTTTTATGAATTCTTCCGCATCTTTCTTGTATTTGTCGTAGTGGTTTCCTGTTATTGTCTTTAGTTCTCCTTTTATTATCATCTTTCCTATGTTATGAAATTCTGCTAGTGTAATGAGATATTTTTTATCTGTTAGGTGCATCTTTACTATGTGATGGTTGAATAATGTTACTACTTGCTCAGGGGTGTCTGGGACTACATTTCTTCTCAAAAGCGCGGCGTGTGCAGCGTCTGTCACGCTCCAGTAAAGGTCAAGTATTGCTTGTCTTAGGTTCCACTTTGCGGTTTGTAGTGAAAGGGGACCGTTTCCCAAGTATGTCCAGATGATCTCTCTTGTTGGTGTTATGCTCTTATCATGTAGCATCTGTTTTGCCATCTTGAAGATTCCTGAATCGTGTATGGGTTCTCCGTCCCTTAGCATGTTGATCATTATAGGATCTCCTTTGTAGCAGTAGTCCCAGAATTTTGTAAGTGGTATTGTTGTTATGTGAAGCCTTTTGCTTATCTTAGATGCTACTTTTTCTGTGACTACCCTATACGCTGTTATTACTTCAGGGCTCATTACATGTATTAGGTCGTCGAATACTATCAGTATGTCGATATCGCTTGAGAAGAGCACTTCATCTCTGCTGGGTATCAGCGGTTTTTTTCCAGAACTGAACTTATGTCTGACAAAGCTTCCGAATAATGCAACTGCTCTTATCAGATGTCCCATCTCTTTGTGAAGCTCGCTTGCAAATTGTTCTGCTATCCTTCTGACTTCTTCAGGATCATCTAGATATTCTCTGTGCGTTATTCGCGCTTTCATTTTTTACCTCTTTTTTGTTATGTGAGTTGGTATGTGATATGTTGCTTTGTCTGTAATAATATGCTATCCTGCTTTTGTTATTTTTTGTATCTTTGTTTCAGTCAAGCGGAAGTCCTGACCAGAACGGTGCTCCTCTGTACTCTTCACTTGGTGAATATGCTCCTACTATGTATGGTGGCGGGTTTGAATACCCGAAGTAGTTTCCTTCTACACTTCCCCAGTCTGTTGGCTGGTCAAAGAATCCTGTTCCTATATCTGCTCCGAACGCTTTCCATGTCTGAAGCAGTATCCTCCCTCTTCCGAATTGCTCTTCTTCATGACCTTCTGATACTATAAATCCGTTCCATCCTTGTGATTTTAGCAGATCGACAGCATCTATGATCGTTTTTCCTAAGAATCCCTGTCCTGCTGGCAGATGTCCGTGTGCTCCTGTAGCTGAATCTACTGCTTGAACTCCTCCTATGACATCTTCTTTTGCCATCTTGTCTACCATCTTCATGTACCATTTTTTGAACCTTGCGACTCTTTCTTCTTCTGTCTCTCGGGGATGTTTTTTCTTGAAATGGTTGACCCACATTCCCATGTGTGATGTGTCGAATGTTCCTTTGATGTGTTCTTTTGCTTTCTTTTCAGCTTCTTGTTTTGAGTAACCGTATTCTTTCTGTAGTCTTTCTGCCATCTCTTTTCTTGAGAGTTTTATTAGTTCTATGAACTCTTCGGGGTGTCCTCCGTATGCTTGTGGCCATCCCAGTTCTGGCCCTACATGTATAGGTTTCTCGACGTTAGGATTGTGTTTTGTCTCTTCCATAGCTGCTATTCCTAACTCTGCATATGATTCTACTGACTTTTTCAGTGCATACCTCTTTAGGCTTACCATTTTCTCTTTTTGTCTGTACAGTTCTGCTGCTTGCGCATCTGCTGATGCGCTTGCTTCGTGCGTATGTTTTAATGAGTGCTCTATCTGTCCTATCTCCTGTCTTATGATTTCTGTAGGTTTCATCCTTTTACCGTAGGTATACTTGCTGTATCTTAGTGCTGGGTCTTCATCCATGATTGCCCATAGTTCCTCATCACTTTTTCCTTCTTCTATCTTCTCATACAGTTTCAGGGATTTTTTCAGCGCTTCTAGCTGTTTTAGTTGGTCTTCATATCTTTGTGAATAGAATAATGATTGTCCTTTTGCCTGTATCCATCTGTTGTCTATCTGTGTTTGTATGGCGTATTCTTCTGGTTCAAGATTAGTTCCGTATCTCTCATTGAATGCTTTTGTTCTCTGCTCTATCTCTTGCCAGCTTAGTTCTTGTGTTTTGAATTCTTTCATCTCGCTGTCCCATGCAGGCTTTCGTAAAAGTAGATGATGTGGTTTTGTTGGATCTATATATCTTCCATCGTCCGTGACCCAGTCGCCTTTTCTTATTCTTACTGGATTCCCGTCGACATCCACTCCGTTAGGGTTATCCTGTTCTGCAACTTTATATACTGGTTCAAATATTGGTTGTCCTTTCATTATTTCCTGTACCCTTCCGGTTCTTTCATCTACCACGTATGCTGCGGCGTACTGTTTTTCACCTTCATATGCTTCAAAGCTTCCATCGTTCCATTTGGCATCATAGATGTCCCTTGTGAACTCTTGGCTCCAGATGTCAACTCCTCCTCCGCCTCCCACGTCTGCTAAGAACTTTATCGCATCTTTGACTTCTTGTATGTCTTGTCTTCTTTTTTGTTCTATGAGCACATGTCTTTGAGCATCATATCCGCTTAGGTTACTCATTGAGCTTGTTGGCATCTCTATTCCTTCTATCTGGAAACTGTTCGCTCTGGCAAGTTCTCTCATACTTTCCCTGACTTCTTTTCCGTAGGCCTTTGCTCTTCCTCCCATAGGG
>JALWQS010000087.1 GCA_027083015.1 Candidatus Woesearchaeota archaeon | reverse complement strand
ATTTATAGCATAGTCATTTTTCATAGTTTCTATGAAACCGCTTTTACTTATCACTTCCAACGCTGATAAGCTCAGGGATTACCAGGCAATCATAAAATACCCTATTGAAACACGCAGTCTTGACCTTCCTGAGCTCCAAGGCACACCTGAAGATATTGTTAAGGAAAAAGCCCGTGTTGCTTGTGAGCTGACCGGCCGTGCTTGTTTTGTCGACGACACTTCTTTGGGTTTTGATGAATGGAATGGTCTGCCCGGCCCTTACATCAAGGACTTTCTCCACATAATGGGCAATGAGAAGCTCGCTAATGTTCTTCTTTCCTCAACAAAAAACCATAAGGCTGTCGCTATGACCAGTATCGGTTATTGCGCACCGGGCAAGGATCCTGTTTGTGTTCAGGGTTTGATGCGTGGAACCATAACCTTACCTCGCGGAGATATAGGGTTCAAGAAAGGCTGGTCAGAAATCTTTGTTCCTGAAGGTCATTCCCGAACTTATGCTGAGATGCCCCATGAGGAACGATATACTTGTTCTCAAAGAACAGAAGCTATAAGAAAGTTTGAGAAGTTTCTGGAGAATATCCTAAAAAAAGATCTTAAGAATGATCAATAAAAAATAAAGAACATTAAATCAAAAAGAACACTAAAATCAGAACATAAAAATTTGTGTTCTTATGGTCTTACATTCCCATACCACCCATACCTCCCGGAGGGGGCATTCCTTGCGGCATCCCCTCTCCACCGCCCGAACCTGAGCCTGCAATCACATCGTCAATCCTTAGTATCATTATCGCAACTTCTGATGCCGAAGATACTGCCTGAGTCTTTATCTTTAAAGGTTCTATAACTCCTTTAGCCCACGCATCCATAACTTTACCTGTGAAAACTTCTATTCCAGCCCATTTCTTTCCTTTATCATGATAGCTTTTAAGTTCTGTCAGCACATCTATAGGATCCAGTCCTGCGTTCTCTGCCAAGGTTCTTGGTATCACTTCTATCGCGTCAGCGAAAGCCTGGACGGCCAGTTGTTCTCTACCTGACAAAGAGTCTGAGAATTTCCTCAGTTCTCTTGCGAGTTCAACTTCTGTTGATGCCGCACCCGCAACCGCTTTTCCATTCCTGACTGCTGCAACAATATCTCCAATCGCATCTTCCACTGCTCTTGTCACTTCATCTATGACATGTTCTGTAGAACCTTTGACAAGAATGGTCACTGATTTAGGATTCTTGCATTCTCTAACAAAAGTCATCTCTTCGTCTCCGACCTTAACTTCTTCCACCAGTCCTGCTCTTCCCAAGTCTGCTGCCGTGAGATCATTAAGTTTTGTCACGATGGTAGCTCCTGTTGCCATGGCCAGTTTTTCCATGTCACTCTTCTTTATCCTTCTGCAAGCAAATATACCTTTTTTAGCCAGGTAATGCTGAGCAAGGTCATCTATCCCTTTCTGACAAAAAAGAACATTAGCTCCTGATTTTTCTATCTTATCCGCCATATCTTTGAGCATCTTCTCTTCCATGTCCATGAATGACTGTAACTGTGTAGGATCAGTTATCTGTATCTTAGCTTCTATCTCTGTATTCTTTATCTCCAAAGAAGAATCGACAAGAGCGATCTTTGCATTTGATACAGTCCTTGGCATCCCTGCATGCACTTTCTCTTTGTCCAGCACAATACCTTTAATCAGTTCTGTATCATCAACTGCTCCGCCAACTTTTTTCTCTATCTTAATATTCTCCTTATCTATGTAATATTCTCCATCCTCTTCTTCAGCAACTGCTTTTACGGCTTTTACTGCCAGGTCAGCCAGTTTTTCTTTAGAACTTTCCGCCCCTTTACCTACCATCGCAGTCATAGCTATCTTTTTGAGAGTTGTTGTATCATCTATCTTCAGCGGTTCTGCTATCTTGTTAAGGATATCATGAGCTTTTGTGGCTGCTAATCTGTAACCTTTGGCTATCACACTCGGGTGTATCTCCTGATCAAGAAGCCCTTCTGCTCTTTTCAGAAGTTCTCCCGCAAGCACTACTGCAGTTGTAGTTCCGTCTCCCACTTCATCTTCCTGCGTCTTAGCCACTTCAACGATCATCTTTGCGGCTGGGTGTTCTATCTGCATCTCCTCAAGTATTGTCACACCATCATTCGTTATGGTCACGTCTCCTAAAGAATCCACTATCATCTTGTCCATGCCTTTAGGTCCAAGAGTTGTCCTGACAGTCTCAGCTACGAGCTTAGCTGCCATAATATTATTTCTTTGTGCTTGTCTTCCTGTGCTTCTTTGTGTGTCTTGTGGAAGTATAAATATAGGTTGCATATCTTTTGACATATTTTCATCCCCCCTTAAATTTCTTAATAGGATCAGGGTCTTTCCCTTTATTTGATGCTAGACTCAAGAATAAGAAGGGTTATTTAAAGCTTATGAATATGTGATTTATAAAGAACATCTTTTTCCTTAGCACCAATATTTTCCCAATCCTGTTTATTTTCCTTAATAGAATAAACCTCTTTCACCCTCTTTATCTGCTTCTTTATCCTCATTATCTGCTCTTATTTTGTTATGACCTACCATTTACCTACCAGGCATTTTAAGCATTTCATTCCCAAAATATTTAAACTTCTTAATCTGTCAGCTTGTCATGGTAAAAGATCCTGTTTGCGGTATGGAAGTGGATCCTGCTACTTCCAAATACAAGTATTATGAGAAAGAAGGCCATAGGAAAGTCATAAAATACTTCTGTTCAAAGGATTGCATGGATAAGTATGAGGATCAGAAGATTCAAGAGGCCATGGAGAAGCAACGTCAAAAAGAGATGGAAGGCGTTGAACTCAATAAAGATACAGACAAGGATTCAGAAGACATCAAGACTCTTGATGAGCAAGAACATAAGGTCATCTCTGAACTGAAAGAAGACAATGCTGCCCTTGAACGTATCAATAATAAAAACAGTGCTGACAAAAGCGGGAATGATAAGAAAAACATCGATAATAATGACCTTACTGTCGAAGAAGCTGCTAAACCAGAAAACGTTGATGAACACTCGTCTTCTCTTTCATATTCAGAAACAAGGACCTTCAGACCTAAAGGAATTATCGATTCTGTATCTTTCAGAGTGAGCGGCATGACATGCGCTTCTTGCGTCTCTGCTATCGAGTCGCTCCTAAAAAAGGTTGAGGGGGTTTATTCAGTCTCTGCAAACCTTGCTTCGGAAAAGATTTTTGTCGACTTTGATCCTTCCAAGACCTCTTCTGAATCTCTTGAGAAAAAGATCTTCTCTGCAGGTTACGAGGTGATAGAGGATCCTGATCAATCCCGAGTAACAGCTACCTTGAAGTTTAAGATAATCGGCATGGATGATGTTCAGAGCGTCAATATCATTCGTGAAGCACTCTCCAAATTTAAGGGTGTTGTTGATACTGAGCTCTCCATCACAGGCAAAGCAATCATAACTTATGATGTATCTATGGTCGATCAAAGTTCCATCCTTAACCGTATCCGCTCTGTCGGTTACAAACCTGTTGACGTTGAGGCGGAAGGTCTGAAGAAAGTCATCTTGGAAAAGGAGAAAGAAATATCCTCTTATAAGAAACGTTTTCTTCTTTCACTTGTCTTTTCAGTTCCTCTTCTTATCTTCTCTATGGGTCCGCATCTTGGTCTTCCGATGCCTGCATCTCTTGAGCAGTTTCGCGCAGTGATAGAGCTTGTTCTCGTCATCCCCATCCTCATCGCCGGTTATGAATTTTACACCCGAGGCGTCATTGCAGTGTTCAGGTCAGGAACCGCCAACATGGACACTCTTGTCTCTTTGGGCACCGGTTCTGCGTTCATCTATTCGCTCATAGTCTCAGGACTTTTTTGGTTAGGATACCGTACTGACCAGTCAGGTCTTTATTATGAGGTTGCAGGTCTTTTGATAACTTTCATCCTTCTTGGGAGATACCTTGAAGCTAAGACCAAGAGCAAGGCTTCTGATTCTGTCAGAAAGCTCCTGGAACTTCAGCCTCCGACAGCGATAGCCATACGCGATGACGAAGAGGTCGTCCTTCCTGTCAATGATATACGGGTCGGCGATGTTATCCTCGTCACACCAGGTATGAAAATCCCTGTTGATGGAATTATCATCTCGGGCCATTCCAGTGTTGATGAGTCTTTAGTGACTGGAGAACCTATCGCCGTTGAGAAAGCAGCAGGGGACCATGTTGTCGGAGGAACTATCAATAAGAACGGCTCTTTCAGATTTCGCGCCTCTAAAGTCGGCAATGATACTTTTCTCTCACACATAATAGAATTAGTAGAAGCTGCTCAGTCTTCGAAAGCCCCTGTCCAAAGGTTTGCTGATAAGATCGCTTCTTATTTTGTTCCTGCTGTCGTCTTGATCGCAGTTGTTTCTTTCCTTGTCTGGTTTTATGCTGTCGGGCAGTCCTTCTCTTTCTCTCTTATCATATTTGTCACTGTGCTTATCATAGCCTGCCCTTGCGCTTTAGGCCTGGCAACTCCTGTTGCCGTCATGGTAGGTACTGGTCTAGCTGCGGAACACGGAATCATAATAAAGAATGCTGAGTCTTTGGAACTGGTAAAGGACATTGATACTGTTATCTTTGATAAGACCGGAACCTTGACAGAAGGAAAACCTGAACTCACGAATTATATCGGCGTGAACGGTTTTCCCAAGGACGCAGTTCTACAGTACGCCGCAATTGTTGAACATCAATCTGAACATCCTTTAGCCGAGACCATCGTCGCTGCTGCTAAATATCAGAAGATGACCCTCCCTGAAGTAAAGGATTTTAAGGCTTATCCGGGTATGGGTGTTGAAGCATTTCATGCAGGTAAGCATCTAGTCCTGGGCAATAAGGCCTTATTCAAAAAACTTGGCTTTTCTTATTCTGAAGGCGAGGAAACTATAAGTTACTATGAGAAGCAAGGCAAGACAGTGATGCTCCTGGCTGTTGATCGCAGGTTACGCGGCGTTCTTGCAGTCCAGGATCCACTCAAGGAAGGCAGTGAAGATTCTGTCAGGCTTCTGTTAGGTATGAACAAAGAGGTCGCTATCCTTACTGGCGATAACAAGGTCGCTGCTGAAGCTGTCGCCCGCAAAGTAGGTATTCCAAAGGTTTTTTCCGAGGTCCTTCCTGATGAGAAACTCAAAGTCATTACCGATCTTCAAGCTCAAGGACGGAAGGTAGCCATGGTAGG
>JALWQS010000086.1 GCA_027083015.1 Candidatus Woesearchaeota archaeon | reverse complement strand
CTGAAACATAATCAAGAGCAAAAGAAGAAATGATAGAGATATCAGAAGGCAATTCAAAAGCAGGAGAAAGAGAAGAAAGGCCAAAAACAGCCTTCAAATGTTTTATCATAGCAGGCAAAAAAACAGATACGGAACCCGAACTTTCTGCTTGGAGATTTGGGTAAACAATGATTCTGCCACGAATCTTCCTTACAGAAGCCACAAAACCCTGACGTTTCAGACAAGCTCTTATATTAGAAACAAGAACATCCTCAAAAATAAAACGATTCTTGCCTTTAAGAGCAATCTCTGAATAACGACAAAGAATGCAAGGAACCGGTCCATCAAGATCTCTTTTTTTCATAATTCTCAATCGCTTTCTTAAGGGCATCTGCTGAAAGGTTAGAACAGTGCATCTTAACAGGAGGAAGACCCCCCAGCTCTTCAGCAACCTCAGCATTAGTAAGCTTCTTGGCTTCTTCAACAGTCTTTCCGATGACCATATCAGTCATTGTTGAAGAAGAAGCAATAGCAGCAACACAACCAAAAGTCTGAACTTTACAATCAGTTATCACTTCCTTACCTTTATCATCCTTCTCAACCTTGATCTGAACCTTCATAACATCGCCGCATTTAGGATTACCAAGAGTACCTTCACCATCAGCATCAGGTATCTCGCCAACATTCTGAGGGTTCTTAAAAACTTCCATAACCTTTTCCGTATACATAACAATCACCACACATAAAATCAATCATGAGCATCAAAGCTTCTTAATAATAGTATTTATAGGACTCATCTTCCTCAATTTCTCAACATACCTCTTAAGAGCATCAATCGTATAATCAATATCCTCCTCTTTAGTAAATCTTGACAAGGTCATCCTTAAGGTGCCATTAGCGATCTCGTGAGAAACGCCAATCGACAAAAGGACATGACTGGGTTCCAAGGTCTGAGAAGAACAGGCAGAACCAGTACTTGTGCAGATGCCCTCAATATCAAGGTAAGCGCCAAGAGCCTCACCCTCAAGACTGGCAAAAGAGATATTAACATTATTACAAAGGCGCCTATCACCTTTAGGACCATTCAACTTAGTATTAGGTATCTCATCAAGAACAGATCTTATGAGCTTATCACGAAGCTTTGACATCTGCTTAATGTGAGAAGAAGAAGCAAGAGAAACGGCCTTAGCAAAACCGACAATGCCAGGAACGTTCTCGGTACCAGGACGGAGCTTAAACTCATGACCCCCGCCCTTGAAAACAGAAGCAATCTTTGTCCCTTTCCTGACAAATAAAGCACCAACACCCTTAGGACCGTGGATCTTATGAGAAGACATAGATATCAGATCAACATCAATCTTCTTAACATCAATAGAAGTCTTAGTAAAAGACTGAACAGCATCCATGTGAAACAGAACACCATGCTTCTTACAGATCTTGCCGATCGCTTCTACATCCTGAATCGTCCCGATCTCGTTATTTCCGTGAATGATGGAAACAAGAAGAGTCCTATCAGTTATAGAGTTTTCAAGCTGATCAAGATCAATAAAGCCTTCAGTATCAACATCAAGATAAGTGACAGAATAACCCAAAGACTCAAGGTACTTACAAGTATTAAGGACAGCAGGATGCTCAATCTTAGAAGTAATTATATGATCCTTCAGAGACTTATCATGAGCAGAAGCTACACCTAAAATAGCAAGATTATCGGACTCTGTACCTCCAGAAGTGAATATCAACTCATCAAACTTAGCATTGATAGCCTTAGCGATGGCCTCGCGAGCTTCATTAAGCTTATGCTTAGCAGCTTCACCTTGATGATGAAGACTGGAAGCATTACCATAAATCTCTGAAAACAAAGGCTGCATAGCCTTAACGACAAGAGGATCAACCATCGTTGTCGCGCCATTATCAAGATATACTTCTTTCATTTCAACCACTTATTCCCTCATTCTTAACTGATGAGCTGATAAGACTCACTAAAAAATCTCATAATCAAGTCTCATAACAAACAGCACAATCCTCAAAATCAGGATCAATTTTCCTGTGAACCTGACAAATAATCTTTTTCTCGCGAAAAAGACCGCATAAAAAATTTATCTGTTTTACAGCAACATGATTATTTCCATCTTCACTTATGATCTTATCAACAGCTTTTACTACAAACGTCTGAACATCTTCAGGAATTGATATATCATAATCTTTAGCTCGCTTTTCCTTGATATACTGCGAAACGGCAGATTCAGTAAGCTTCAACAAGCGCGCAATCTCATTCTGCTTTAAACCTCTTTTTTTGAGATCAAAAACGAGGAGTTTTCTGATAAGAGGAACCACATACCAAACTTCAATCTCCTGAGGAAGATTCATCTTAAAACCTGTTTTTCAAAAACAACAATTAACAATAGTTAATTAACGATTGTTAACTTATATATAAAGTTTTTCAGGTATCAAATAAGCCATTTATAAATAACAATGGGGCGTTTTTAGAAAGATTTATATATACTATATCTATCCAATAGTAACAACATAGGGGTATTTACTATGAGTGGTAAATTAAACATGAAACATATCATTCTAATCTTAATAGTGCTGATAATATTCTCAAACGCAGCAACAGCAATAACAGAAGACTTCAGCGCATTTACACAACAAAAAACAATAAACGTATGCGCATGTGACTACACAGAACAAACTATAAACCTGCAAAACACAGGAGATGTAACAAGCACATACATGATAGAACAAAGCGGAACAGGAGCAAACTGGTCAACAACAGCACCACAAGCACTAAGCCTGGAACCAGGATATCCTGAAGAGATAAAAGATTTCATAAAAGTACCGTGCAGTGCGAGAGGAGAATACAGCTTAAACACGACAGTAAAGACAATCTTCGACCTGCAAAAAACAATAGAACAAAAGATCAATGTAGAAAACTGCCCTAATGTCCAGATAGTACCAAAATTCTCAGGCACGCAAGAAGAATGCCCGTGCACACCAGTACAATACGATTTTGAAGTTATAAACACAGGAAAACATCTGGAAACATACAAGATAAGCGTAGAACCATACTCAAAAGCAGTATCGCTAAATACAGACTACCTGATACTAGAACCAGGACAAAAAGAAAAAGTAACAGTATTCATAAACCTAAACTGCGGAGAATATGGAAATAAAAAGTTCGTGTTCAACGCATTAGCAGAAGGAACAAAAATACTAGGACAAACAGAATTCAACCTAAAAATAAACAAATGCTACGATTACAACCTGAGCACAGAAGCAAAAGAGTATTCAGTATGTCAGGGAGTAACAAACATAATACCATTCTCAATAGAAAATAAAGCAAAAATAGCAAACACATACAACATATTCTTAGATGCTCCAAGCTGGGTAACAATAAACAAAGAATCAATCTACCTGATGGAAGAAGAAACCTATAATGGAACAATAAGCCTCAACCCGCCAATAGAAGATGAAGGAACATATGATATAGGAATAAAAACCATATCTGAAAGAGGAAAAGAAACAAGAGAGATGCCAATAAGGCTGAGAAGCGAAAAATGCTACGATTACAACATGCCAGAAGAAGAAATATTCGGCATAAAATGCAAAGAAACAACAGATAAAATAACAATCACAAATACCGGATCAAGAAAAACAAATTACTGGCTAGAACTAGAGGGCCCTGAATGGGCAAGACTGAACCAAAAAAATGTAGAACTAGAACCCGGAGAAGAAGCAGAAGTACCAGTAACAGTTAATGCTCCATGCGATACAGAAATAAATGAGTTCGCAAACAAACTATATGTAACAATAGAAGACACAAACCAAACATACGAGCAAGAAAAAAACATAAAACTGGTAGAATTCGAAGATGCATACCTACCAAACATAGACAGCTCAACAATCAAGACAAACTATGAAAGCGCGGAAAAACAAATAACAATCACAAATGAAGGATACCTTCACGCAAAATACGATCTTAGCATAGAAGGACCAAGCTGGATAACAACAAAAGAAAAAAGCGTAGAACTAGAACCAGGAGAAACAGGAACGATAACTCTTGAGCTGAACCCTACAAATGAAACCCAAGAAGATGGGTATAAAGCAGACATAATAACTACAGTAAGTGAAGACAACATACAATATGATACGCCGCTGATAGTAGAATTGGAAAGACAAAAAAACCTTCTTGAAAACATACCAAAACATCTCGGTCTAATAATCATAGGAGCAGGATCAATAATTCTCATAATAATTCTGTTGGTCATAATATTGCTGGTCAAAAAGAAAAAAGAAAAGAAAAAAATCATAGGTAAAGAAGAGAAAAAAAGCGAGATAAAAGAAGAAAAAGTAAAAGAAGAGAAGAAAGAGAAAAAGATCATAACCATAGACAAAAAAGAATATACTAAAGAAAAGAAAGAAAAGAAAGAGAAAAAGAAACACGCCTGGCCTATGATAATAGGAATCATACTAATAATACTACTGTTGGGGGCAGGCGCTTATGTCGCATTTAAGCATGGAGCTGAAAGCGCAAAAGAAAATACCCTGAACGAAAGCTTAGAAACGGGAAACGGAAATGAAAATATAGAACACCAAAACAACAACGAAGTAAACGCTCAGGCTGCTGAAACAATAAAACAGACAAAACAAGAAACATCAACAGAAACAAGCACAGGAACAGACAAGACAGATGATAGAGTGCTGACAAATGATGAAACAGAAGAAGCACTCATAGTACTTGACAGGACAGAAATACCAGGAAAAGGAAATGTACTGGAAGTTACAAACGAGACAGAAATAAACCTGCCAATATATGTAACAAACCCCACAGACAGAAACGCAATACTTAGTATAGAAACACCAAAAGAATCATGGGTCAAGTTTGACAGAGAAAAACTCACAGTAAGACCAGGAACGACAGAAACAGTAAATGCAAAGATAACACCAGATTATGAAGTACTAAACGATCATGATTACAACGCAAAAATAACTACAACATTAGAAGGAAAGAAGATCAAATACCAAGAAACACTTGATTTTACAGTAAGAAAACCAAACAATTCATGGATGATATGGCTATTATGGGCATTGATAGGATTAGGAGCACTAGGATTAATAATACTGATAATCTGGCTGTCAAAAAGACCGAAAAAAGAAAAACCAAAGAAAGAAGAGAAAAAGAAAGAGAAGAAAGAAAGAAAGGTTAAAGA
>JALWQS010000085.1:2520-19283 GCA_027083015.1 Candidatus Woesearchaeota archaeon | reverse complement strand
GATTATGAGGTAGCCGAAGATAAACAATAATATTATCATGCCTATGAACAAGAAGAGATCGCCACTTGTTTTTTTGTCTGTTATGAACCTTCTTTTTTTTGGCTTTTTTTCTTTCATGACCTTTTTTCATCAAGAACCTGTATAAAAACTTATTCTGAGGTTTTTTATGACTGTTTTATGACGAAAGAATTAGTTTGTGTTGATTGTCGGGAAAAATCTAAACCACCTGGATGCAAACTTTCCTTGCATAGTTTATCATGTTTTTTAGAACTTAATTATTTCTGTGGTGAATAGTTTCACCCCGAATAATGATTTTAAGCTTTCAGATGTGTTTTATGAATAGACCTAGCCCGTTGGCTCCCAAAAGGATGATTGCTGTAACTGCGGTTCCTGCTATAAGCACTCCGATTATTGATGCCATGATGAATCTTTTGTATCCCAGACCGATGAAATATGCTCCTATAGCTCCGCTGTACACGCCTGATCCTGGAAGCGGTACTCCTATGAACAATGCGATTCCTATCCAGCCGTATTTCTCCACATATTTATGGATCTTTTTTTGTGTCTTTTCCACAGTCTTATGCCATAACTTTTCTATCTTCTTTACCCTTAGGAACAGATGTAATATCTTGTCCAGAAAAAGGTATACTATAGGTCCCAGGACAGCGTTTGTCGCGACGCAGACAAGGAAAACAAGCATCCAGTTTAGGTCGGTATTAAGTATCCCATAGGGTATTGATGCCCTTAATTCCAGAAATGGCAGCAGGGTTATCGCTATCAGTATCAGTATCTCATTTAGCATCTCTTGAACTAGATTTTGTTTCTTTATAAACTTATTCTCTGCATGACTCTCTTCTGGCTGGGATTCCTATGCACTAAGCTACTATGCAACTATCTTTGTTTTTTCTTCCAGATTCCTGCTTTTGCGAGGTGTCTTAATCTGTTTTTCTTTGCATAATCGATCGCTTTTTTCCATCTTTTTGCGATTTCTTCTTTTTCCATCCCTTTAGGGTCAAAGTATATGTCTTCTCCTGTCATCTCCCAGATGCGTTGTCTGACGTATTCTTCCAGTTCTGTCTGTAAGGGGTCTTCTATGATTGTTAGTTCTACGGTGTATCCTTGGTTTCTGAGGTAGTTTTTTGCTCTTGAGTTTATGGGTCCTGGGCATATGTGTATTAGTGTATCAGATGGTGTAGTTTCTATCTGTTCTAGTATCTCTATGACTCTTGCGCGGTATTGGCTTTGGTATTTCTTGAATTTCCATCCTTTTCCTTGGAAATAGCTTACGCTTACCTCTCCGAAATAGGTTCTTCCTTCTTCTGTGTCATATACTCCGCACCACACCCCTCCTAATGGAAATCCTATTCCTGCATCGTCTATCTCAACTATTTTTCGTCCGTTTGCAGGGCTCATACCTTCTCCTCTTAGTAGCCTGTCTAGTGTCCATTGGTCGTTGGTGTCAAGTTTTAGTCCTTCTTTTCCTTTTGTGATCTTGGCATACCATGATTTGCATGCTACTGTTCCGTCTCCGTATAAGTGTAAGATCACGCTTTCGTCGCCGTTAGTCTTTCTTGGCAGATTTAATGTGTCTACCTTTCTGAGCTTCCTTTCTTTGATCCTGATTGTCATGTTTTTCGCTAATCTTCTCTTATTCTTAAATTTGTTCTTAACTGTGTTGTTGTGAAAATTGATGTTAGAAGCTCTAAAACCCTTGAATTCTGCAGAAAAAATCAAAAAGCTTATATACCAGCAAATTTTTGGATGCTGTATATTGCTATTACGGGGGTTTTGGCAGTATAATGATAATTTGAAATGAGGTGACCGAATATGGCAGATCTATTGGTTGTTAAAGCAAAAATAAAAGATGTTTGCCCTGGTTTTAATGTGGCAGGAGATTTAGCAGAGGCTTTGAGCGGTAAGGTTAAGGCTGCTGTTGATGATGCTGTTAAGAGGGCAGAAGCTAATGGAAGAAAGACTGTTATGGGTAAGGATGTTCCATTCTCATTCGCTTGCTCTGAAAAAAATGCAGAAAACCTGATTGTTAAGTCTAAGCTGAAGGAAGCAGCTACTGGCGCTAATGTTGCTGGTGATCTTGCTGATGCTTTGAACTGTTACGCTCATACCCTTTTGAAGGATGCTTGTGCTCGTGCAGAAGGCAATCAGAGAAAGACTGTTATGGGTAAGGATCTTTAAGTCTTTTTTCTTTAATTTTTTCTTCCTTTATTATCAAATTTGTATAAGTTCCTATTCCTTCCTATTCTATGATTCTATTATATGATTATATTTTGTGATTCCTATCTTATCTGTCTCTTCGTTATCTTTATGATGTTTTTTCTCTGTAGTGATTCGTTGACTTAAGAATAGAAAGCTTTATATACTAGGTTGAATAATGTTTTCCCGGACTAGTATAGGAAATTATATATTGGATTTAATCTTTGTTTATTCATATTTTAATATATTCAGGTTTTATCCGGCGAGGTTGCATGTAGGTCAAATTGTTTCACCCCAATAGAGATTACTGAGTTCTATATGCGCCTGTACGCCTGTTTTTAAAAAAAGAAGGTGAGGTCTCCATGAAAAGAGGTGTTGTGCTATTTGTTTTATTGGCTGTTTTTATACTGCTGTCTTCTGCTGTTCTTGCTGTTTCTCCCACTGTTTCTCTATCTCCCTCTGAGTTTTATGAGACAAATGATATTGATGTTGAGCTTAATGTTTCTAACTGGGATGGTGATTACGAGATTACTGGGCTTCAGCTTTCGCTTCCTGGGATTGATGTTCTTCAGATGGTTGATTATAAGGGTTGGACTGAATCCTTTAATGGTTCTTTAGCTCTCTGGACTGATGGTTCTCTTGCTACTAATGTTTATCTTGCGATATTTGATCTTCTTGCTAAAGCTCCTAAGGTTGATGAGGATACGACCGTCAATACCACTTTGACGCTTATTGATGAGAATGATGATCCGCACGAGTTTGTCTTGCCTGTTATTATACATAATGATGTTACTCCTCCGGAACTTTCTGATCTTGTTCCTGAGGATGGTTCCTTTGTGAGAGAAGGTACTGATGACCTGCCTGTCCAGGTGCGTGCTGTTGATCCTGAAACAGGTATTGAAGCTGTCGCTTTCCATTACGTGCTCTGTAATTTTACTGGTAATCTTACTCCTGAAGATCATGACTTGGGTCTTCTTCCTGATAGTTCTGATCCTGATGACCCGCAGAGCGATCTTTATACAGGAGTTGGTGATTTTTCTGATTATGTGGATGAAGATCAGGTCTGTTTTGATTTCACTGCTCTTAATAATGGCGGTGAGATGACGACCTATAATGGAACCCTTACTGTTGATGGTGTTCCGCCTCATGTTTCCTTGGTAGCCCCCGCAGATGGGGATCTTGTTGGTATGGATGCAGTGTTCAGTTTTGTGGCTGATGACAACCTGGCAACGATGATGACTTGTGAGTTGATTGTAGACTCAGAGACTTTTTTGGAGAATATATCTGCGCCTGACATGGATACTGTTGAAATCCCAAGCGCCGATGTGGAAGAAGGAGAACATACCTGGAGTGTACTATGTCGTGACATGGTTGACTTGGAAGGACAGAGCGAGACTAGGTCTTACACATTAGATAAGACTCCGCCTAGTATTGTGATGTCCGCTCCGGAGAACGGCTCTATATTGCCAGACTCTGCTGTTTTAGAGTTTGATGTGGCTGATAATTATCAGTTGGATAAGGTCTGGTATGTCCATGATGGAACTTCCGTGGATGTTAATGGGTCGTTTAGCATAGGTATTACAGAGTGGCCCGACGGGCCTAATGAGTTTGTTGTATATGCAGAGGATTCAGTGGGCAATCTTGCAGAGAAGCATTTTGTAGTGACTATAGATCGTACTGCCCCTCAGGTCCAGCTTGTTTCTCCAGAAGACAATTCCACTAGTGATGTCCATGTAAACTTTACTTATGTGGCGCAGGATGACTACGATGATGCGCTTGACTGCAGTTTGTTTTTGGATGATAACCTTGACTCAGAGATGGTTGCTGTCAGCGGTGAAGATTCTGCATTCAGTAAGTTGGTTCCCCTTGGAGACTACTCTTGGAAAGTTCAGTGTGTCGACGATGCTGGTAATGTCGGTGTTAGCTCTGACTGGTTTGTAACTGTAATTGACCTCACCGGACCAGATATACGTATGAATAACCCTGATATGGTCTTCCGTGGCGACCCTATACCTGTTAGTTTTAATGTCACGGATATCAGCGGCGTTGAAGCTGTGACTGCGCAGATGAGGGATCCTGATGATAATGTCCAAACCATCTCCCTCGACAAAGAAGCAGATATGTACACGGCACTAGTCAACACTGATGTTAACAGTACTTTGGGCCTTTATACCCTAAAGGTTTATGCTGTTGACACACTGAACAATTCTAATTCCGAGGATGATGGGATACTCTTGACCTATCGGTATCTTGTCAGCCTCTCGCTTGAGCCTTCGACTGTCTCTCCGTCCGCAAGTGTTGCTGCTTCCGGTACGGTAGTCATGGATAATGGTTCTGCTGTTCCTGAAACTCAGGCGCTCCTGACTGTTCCTTTATCTGCAGATAACAGTTCTGATGTTGTCGTTGATCTTGTCGATGGTTCTTTCACTTATTCGTTCACTGCGCCTGCATCTGATGGCTCTTATGATGTGTCTTTGGCAGTCCGTTCAGATGCTAATGATCAGACCTATTCTGATACCCAGGTCTTGACTGTTCAGACGCCTGCTCCTTCAGGAAGTTCTGGCGGAAGCAGTGGTGGAGGCAGTGGCGGTAGTGGTCATTATCAGACGGTTGATGTTGATCTTAGCGCTCTTGGTTGTGATACTGAATGGCGCTGTACTGCCTGGACGCCTTGCTCTGATGGTGAGCAGCAGAGGACTTGTGTTGATGTTAGTGGTTGCAGTGATGACAGTAGTTCTAGACATGAGACCCGTTCTTGTGAAGAACCGGTTGTGGAGGAAAAAGATGAACAAGGAGATGATACTGAGGCACCTTCAGTCATCAAGACTGGAAGTGAAGTACCTGAACCAGAAGTCGTTGAGGTTAATGCGACTGAGGAAGATTCAGCAGATGCAGCAGGCATTGGTGAGGCCTCTGGCTTCCTGAACCCTGGTATCGCAGGTGTTGTCAAGACCTTGCTGGTCATGCTTCTGATGGCTATGCTTCTTACTGTCCTTTACAGGTATGGTTTTGGCGCTAAGGGCAGGAAGCGTCTTGTCTCTAAGGTTGGAACTTCAGGCAAGAATCCTGGCAAGGATCGTTTGGGTCTTGAGGATTATCTTGAAAGAAGGAATTCCCGTTAAGTCATGTTGCTGCTTGGCTTATGAGGATTATGCTGGATTGTGATGTGAGGCTGTATGGTATTAGAGGATATTTTCAGGCCTGGTTGGATCGTTAATCGGCCTTATATCGCTTTTTTCTTTGGTCTTTTCTTTTCTTTGTTCTCTTTTGTTGTTGCCTGGTTCGCTTTTCGTTCTTCTATATCAGTATCTACTGTCTTTTTGACCACTCTTCTTTTGGTGCCTGCTTTCATAACTCTAATCAAGAATGAGGAGCGTGTTGAATCAAGGTCAGGTCTCAGGAATTTTTTTCATAATCATAAGGGTATTTTTGAGGTGTATTTTTTCTCTTTTCTTGGTGTTTTTATCGCTTTTTTCCTTTTAGGTCTTGTCGTTTATCCTGATCGTGCTGTTTATTCTCAGTTGTTTGATTTTCAGCTTGGTTTTCTTAAGATGCAGGGCGTGGATGCTGGGCTTGTCCAGTCTTTTCTTAGTTCTGGCAGTTATGGTTGGGCTCATTTCTTTTCTCTTCTTTCTCATAATCTTCTTGTTCTTATCGTCTGTTTTGTTCTTTCGTTGTTTTATGGTGCTTCTGCTATCTTTCTTATCATCCTGAATGGTAGCGTTTTCGCTGTTTTTCTTCTTTTTATATCTAAGAATCTTGCTGAAAATTTTGTTCAGGGTTTGAAAGCTTTTGGTTTTTTCCTTATCCATATGCTTCCTGAAATCTCTGGTTTTTTGATCGCTGCTATTGCTGGCGGAGTGGTTTCTAAGGCTCTTATCTTGGAGAAGCGTGGTAAAGAGCATTTCAGGAATGTGTTTCAGGATGCTTTTGTTCTTATGCTTATAGCTGTTGTCCTGATAATCATTGCTGCTTTCCTTGAGACTTTTGTTTCAAGCGCCTTATTCAGAGCAGGTTTTTAGATCTTTTCTTTCAGTGACCTTTATTAGTGGCCTTCTTGTTTAAGTCTTTCTTCTAGCACCTGATATGCTCCTTGGTAGCATATTTTTTTGGCGTGCCTGACTGCTTCGTCATGGTCTTCTTTGTTATACCTTATTTGGTAATTGTATTCTTCTCTTAGGCATTTATCTTCGCAGAACAGTTCTGCTTTTGCTTCATCATCTTTATTTGTCCACTCTCTTACGCAGTCTGTAACTGAGTATTTTGGTCTTGATACTTGGGTTTTTGGTCTTTCTTTCGTATAGAATTCTGCTCCTATGGTTGCTGCTACCACTACCCATGCTCCTATGTAGAATGCTTCTTTTATTCTTTCAGGCCATTCCATCTCTCAACACCTATCGTTTTTTGGTTTTAAGATTTTTTATAGCAATTCTTTGTTAAAGCATAACTCTTTGGTAATATAAGTGATGATATAAGAACTGCTTATAAAAGAAAGAAAAATATTTTTGCACTTCTTTGTGTTTCTTAAGGCTGATTTTTTCTGCTTACTGCAAAAGCGATCAGTCCGATGATTGCCACTATAAGCAGCACACCTATTATTGAGAGCAGTGCTAAGTATGCGGGGCTGTCTTTGAAGCTTCCTTTCTTATAGGTCGTATCTGTTATCTTGGTAGCTTCGTTTGCTGCTACTCCTTGTGTGCTTGTCGGTGTTTGGCTTCCTCCGTAATATACTGCTACTTGTCCTGGTTGTCCGTTCTGAACAACTGGTTGTGTTGTCTGTGTAGGTTGTGTTGTGGTTGTTGTCTTGGTAGTTGTTCCTGAACTGCTTGTTCCTCCGTTAGAACTGCTGGAGCTTGTACCGCTGGAGCTTGTTGTTGTGCTGCTTGTGCTTGTACTGCTGCAGCTTACCTGGACATCGATCGTTCCTTCGTCTGTCTTTTCGTCTCCACCATCGTTGAAAAGTTCCACTTTTATCGGGTACGTACCTGATGCTATTCCTTGCGGTACGATAAAGGTCTTTTTGTAGCTGAATTGGTTGCAGTCTTCAGGGTCTTCGTCAGGATCCATAGCGTCGCAGTCATCGTCGTCGTATGCTCCTATTGCAAACTCTTCTTTTATCTGTATTCCTAATGCTGTGCTTGTTATCTTCAGTTGTGCTTTGTCGTCGTTGTCTTCTCCTATCGATCTTCCATCGATGTATAGGTTTACGCTTGATCCGCATTGTGCGCTTGAAGGTACTGCATCTGCTCGTTGCAGCATGAAGTATGCTCCTGAGTCTCTTTTGAAATCAAGTGTAAAGTTGAACGTATCTTCATGTTCTCCGCCGTTATCATCCACGCCTGTTACTTTTATCGTTACTTGATGCTCTCCTTCATCAATGTCCCATGCGAAGTTGTCATCGTCAAAGTTTATCTTTACATCGTCGGATTTGTCCTGTGCTTTTACCTTGAAGCTGTCTACGTCTCCTTCTAGGTCATCTCCGTCTTCTCCTGCGTTTGCGATGACTGCGTCGACGGATATGTCGTCGATGTCTATCTCTGAGTTGTCATCAAACAGGTTTTCTACTTTTATTGTCATCTCAAACTTTGCTCCTGGCTTTAGCTGGTCTGGATCGTATTTTTCATCTTCGTGGATTGTTTTCCATGATGCGTCAGCTATGCTCATCCTTACTCTGTCTATCTCCAGTTTATTTCCTACTGTTACCTTGATGTCTGAGCTTGTTGTGTATTCGTTTGATGTGAATGTTAGTTTTCCGACGGTTGTTTGGTCGTTTCCTTTTGCATCATCTGGCACTTTTGTAGTTACTGTGGCTGTAAAACTATTTCCCGGGTTGAATGTTGCTGGTGCGTTGTATGTTATTGTGGTGTCGGAATCGTCAGTTGTCAGGTTTATTCCTGTCAGTGCGTAATCTCCGTCGTTTGTTATGGTGATCTGTGTTGTGACTTCATTGCCTATGTTAGCTTCTGGATGCACTACTTCCGGTAGGTTTACGCTGTATTGTGGTTCAGCGACAGTGACTGTTATGGTTGATGTTTCGGTTACGTTTCCGTATGTGAATGTTGCTGTTCCTGTGTATGTTCCTGACGCTTGATTTGCTGGAACATTGAATGCCAGTACTTTTGTTGTGCTTGAGCCGTAGCTTATGCTTAGTGTTCCTGTGCTTGTTCCTGAATAGGTCAGTGTTTCTGTACCTCCATTTCTTGTCAGTGCAGAATCTATCGTGTAGGCTACGTTGTTCAGGTCGTGGTTTCCTGTGTTTGTGATCGTGATTGTGACTATTCCTGAATTTCCTTTTGCGATGTCTGTGCTTGGTGCGCTTGCACTCATGCTTGTTCTTTCGTTGACTGTGAGTTGTAGGGTTGCTGTGTCATAGTTTGTGTCGTTGTATGTTGCGGTTACTAATCCTGTGTATGTTCCTGCTCTTTGGTTGCTGGAAAGTGATACTAGTGCTGTTACTGTTGTGCTTCCGCTTGGTGCTAAACTTAGTGAGGAAGGTGAGAATGTGACTTGGCTTTGCGGTATTGTTTCTGGACCTGTCAGGTCTGAACCGCTGAGCGCTATCGGACTCATTGTGAGTGTTGTATCCTGGTTTTGTACTGTGAATGTCTGCTGAGCTGTGGTTCCCGGATCCGCATTCATGCTTATTATTGAATCCTGGATGTTTAGCTGTCCTACTTGCGCTGAAACTCCGAATACCAGAGCTAGAGCCATAAGAATTCCTATTAGTATTGTTTTCTTCATTTTCATCCTTCCTCCTGGATATTAATGTGATTAGTTCTTAATAAGACGTTAGAAGGATAGTAACTGCTATATTTGTGTCTAAACCCTTCCTTATTGCCTTATTTACCCCCTAAACGTGTTTCATAAACACAACAAATGATTATTTGCTATTCTTGAATAGTGATTTAGTATATATAAATATTCTGTCTCTTTAGTATATGTTCTGTCTTTTTGATGGGAGTTCTGTTTGTTTAGTGTCTGTTTTAGTCTCTGTATCAAGATCTTAAGTCTCTATAGGCTTCCTGCTCTTCTTATAGCTTCAATTCTTTTCTTCTTATGATCCTCTTTTCCTCATCTATCTCAAGAATATCTCCTAAGAATTTTGAGACTGTATAGATATTGGTTCTCGTATGATCTGTTATCTCTGACGTTCTTATCTCACCGCCGAATAATGCGATGAATGGTATCATGTTGTCGCATAGATGTCGGTCTGCTGCAGCTCCTGCTTTTATCTCTTTGATCAGTTTCTTGGCTGCTTCTTCTCCTACTTTTTCTGCGCGTTTCCCTCTTTCTCCGAGAGCATCGCTTCCTACGATTATCGGGTTTAGCAGGTTCATCTCTTCAGGATCCTTAGAAAATATTGCCCATAATACCACTCCTGTTCCTATGCTTTCGCTTTCGCAGTATTCTGTTCTTATCTGTAATGGTGTTTTTAGTTCTTTGAGTATGTGTTTTGCAGCTCTTGTCTGTCTTTCTGCGACTTCTGCACCTGCCAGTTCTTTTGATGCATAACTTACTCCTTTTATCTGTATCAGGTGTCCTTGTTCTCCTAACCTTATAGGTCTTACTGGACTTGCTTCTTTATTATCCTCTTCAGGCTTATCTTTTCCTGAGATAAGTTCTTCATATGTGATCTTTCCTTTGGCTTTGATCTTTACTTCTCCTTTTCCTTTTGGATAGAAGCCTCTTCTTATCACGTTCAGTTGAATATCTGCATATCTTTTCATCTGTGGTAGAAATACTTCTCTGAGATAATCTATTGGCATTGACCACGAAACATCTGTTCCTCCTTTGATGTTAAGGTTGTATCTTCCTCCTCCGAGGATAAGTGGCGCCCATAGGCTTTGCATCAGAAGTGTTATTGACCCTGCTGTTCCGATATCTATGTTCAGTGTTTTTGGAACGAGCTTTTTTGGTATGAAGGTTAATGTTTCTGAGCCTATCTCTACATCTGATGTTTTTGCATTGCATAGTTCTTTCAGGGATCTTATTGCGCTTAGGTGTTGTGCTTTTAGTCCTGGAGTTTTTCTGCCTTTGCGTATGTTTTTTGCTTCGAATGCTTTTCCTGTCAGTGCGCTTAGTCCTAACGCTGTCCTTATTATCTGTCCTCCTCCTTCAAGGTAACTTCCGTCGATCTGTATCAGTTCCATTTCTATCTATAGTTCTTCTGTTCTATTTAAAGTTTAGTGAAGTTTTGTTGAGAAATTTTGTATTGCGGTATTATCTCTTCCAATCTCTTATTTTTTCTGTTTCTCAGAGAATATTTCTCCTTGGAACTTGTATATCTCTACGTCTCTTTTCTTCCATGCGTCTTTCTCAAGTCCTGCTTTTTCGCATGTCATGCTTAGCGCTTCTTCTTCATCACAATTGTATTCGGTAAATACCTGTGGGAGCAGGAGTCCTGATCTGAACTCGCTTTTTACTATGAGACCGTCTTTTCCTATGGTTATTTGTTCTGGATATTCAGAAGGTTCTTTAACCTTGATCTTTTCAGGTACTGTCAGGACTGTCACTTCTATATTTACCCATGGAAGTTCTTCTTCTCTTAATGGCGGGAATCTTGGGTCTTCAAATGCTGCTGCTTTTGCTGCTTCTATGACGGCTTCTTTTAATGGGTATACTGGTTGTGGAAAACCTATACATCCTCTTAGCTGTCCGTTCTTGTAGATCGTTACGAACGCACCTTGTTTTTTTGAGAATTTCTCCCACTTCTTGCTATCAGGATTATCGTTTCTTTTATCAGATGTTTTTTTTGAGAAACTGTTTTCTATTGTCTTTCTTGCCAGTTCCAGAAGCAGTTTTCCGTCTGCCTCTTCCATTTTTATGTTGCTTATATTGCCTTGTTGAAGGCTTTTAGAAATTCTGCACTTTGTTTTTTCAGGCTTTTTGCCGCTTCTGCCAGTTGTTTCTTAGGTTCTTTACCGTGTATTATGAGTTTGGGCACGCCTACTAATGGGTGGTCTATATTATATCCTGCTGCTTTGACATTCTTGTTCTCATTAAGCTCTTTTTTTAATGCATTTACGAATCCGTGGCCTTCGCCTTTGATCTCAACTACTAGTTTATCTTTTGATTCTTCAACAACTGTGATTTCCATTTGATTCACCCATCTTTATGGAGAAAATGATTGCTTTATAAATCTTGCTATGTTTCTTAGCTGTGCAGGATGTGATTTCAATCTCTTATGCCGACTAACTATGTTGCTGTTATGATTATTGACTTATCATTGTACTACTTACTTGTATAGCGCCTAAGCAAAGAAATACTATGAGATCTTGAAAAGAATAAAAGATTAAAGGTATCAAGATCAGATATCAAGATTCAGGTCCTGATCCAAGGAATCAAGAGCAGGATCATCAGCAGAGTCTCCGGTATCAAGGTTATCTATCTCAGAATCTATTGATGCAATATCAGCTTCAGTGTCTGCAGTTGTACCTGATCCCTGGGTGACAGTTTGTGTATTTCCTGTACTGCCCGACGCACCAGGTTTTGGCGCTATAGGTATCTTCTTGCTACAGCCGGCGACAAGCAGAAGTGAAATCACGAGTAATAAGGCGAGTGTTTTCAGCATGGTTATTCTTTTCATAGTTATTTCCTCCGAAACATGACTAGATAGCATAGGCTATCTTGTTGTTTATAAGTTTTTCTTTGATCTTTTCCTTCAATAAAAAAGAGAAAAAATTAGAAGAAGACCTTTGCTTCTTCTTTGGTCTGTTCTGTTTCATCAGGGTCACTTCCCTTATTCGGAATCGCCTGTGTCTCCCGTGCTGTCGTCTGAAGCAGAACTGTCTGAGGAGCTAGCAGAATCATCTGATGAGCTAGCTGATGAGTCATCTTCTACGTCCAGGCTTCCGTTGTTAAGATTCTTTATCTCTCTGACTGCAGCTCGTAATGAATCCCTTGCGTTCTTAAGGTGGTCCTTTGCTTCCTGAAGTAGTGCATGGACATCTTTAGCAGCATCAGCTATCTCTTGATCCGAGCTTGCTTCTTTCCATTTCTCTTTGGCCTGATTATAATTATCAGCTGCTGCATCCAGTTCTGAACTGAAGTTATCAAGCTGTTCGTCAAGAGCAGTCACGTCCATACCTTTTTCAGCGAGATGATCCCTGATCCTGTACAGTTTTTCTTCAACCTTTTCTATACGTTCGATAAGGTTTCCGAGTTTAGCGTTAGCAGCTCTTCCGACAACCTTTTTTGTCTGCATCAGACTTTTTCTCCAGTCAGCACGAAGAGTCTTAGCAAGAGCGACGATGTCTTCTCTGGAAGCATCATCACCTAAAGATTCGACTTTTTCTTTAGCAGACTCTATATCGCTTTTTCTTGACTCCAGATTAGAGACAATAGTATCTACCTCATCGTCAGACAGGTCTTCGGAAGACTTAACTCTTTCTATAACTCTGTCAAGATGATCGATCATAACATCAGCAGCTTTCAGAAGATGCTCACGTGCGTTCTTCTTTATGTTCTGCCTTTTTTCCTGACAAACTTTGGAACTGTCATCTTTACAGTCTTTCCATTCTTTTCTTGCCTGATCAAACTTTTGCCTTTGCTTCATATAAGCGTCTTTTGCTTTAAGATAACGCTGTTTAGCTTCTTGATATCTTTCTCTTGCACGCTTGAAAAGTTCTTGAGCTCTTTTGATCCTTGGAGCGACAGGTCTTTCGACGAACCTATGCATCCTTCTCTGCTCAAGAGATCTTAACATATTAGCATCAGATCTTATCTGTCTTGCATCACCTCTGACAACACGAGCATCTGTCCTTAACTGGCGTGCGTCAGTCCTTATCCTTTGCCTTGCACCATCTAAAGGCCTTGGCTGTACAGCTTGAACATCGGGTTCGCCAACAGCTACCGGTTCAGCTGGTTCTGCTTCGGCAGGTTCAGCAGTTGCCACCATTTCACCAGCAGTGTTTGCTTCCATAGCAGTGCTTGCTTCACCATTAGTACCCATGTCCTGAGCACCAAATTCATTCTGGGCAAAAGCCAGGGGTATAGCGCTTATCATCATGATGGTCATGATGAACAATGCTAGAAATCTGTTGTTCATTTTCCTTACCTCCTCCTCTTATTTTTTGTTTTTGTTCTTTGGTATTGTTTTTAGTATTGTTTTTGCGTTTTGGTATGTTATGCTTATTTTCTTTAAGCACCCAAACATTGACCATAACTTAATGATTAGAAAAACGAAATCAGCCCAATCGTTTCCGACCAGGCGACCCCGCTAAAACAACACACCAAATAATGTATCACAGGCATTTATAAAGATACTTTTCAGAAAACTTTATGAAACCGGCGTTCAAGGAGGATAAAACTTTACAAAACTTTATTTAACCTTATTAAGAAGAAATAAACTATAAATTGCTTTTATTTAGAAAGTTCGGGCTTATTTATTCTTACTCTCCCTACGATATTTTTTTATAGTAGAATGATTCCGAGAGTAAAGATGAACAAAAGAGACTATGAGAAAAGTAGGAAGAGTGGAACTAAAATACTGCTGAACGGAATAGCTCTTGTTCTGATCTTTATGACACTTATGTTCATAATGATCCCAAAACTCTGCTCAGCAGCGACATTGAAAGGTAAGATCTACAACATAGACTTGAAAGAGCTTAACGATGTGATTGTAGAAGTGAATTCAACACCTTGGCAACGTATGGTATCAAAAGATGGATCTTACTCGTTTGACCTGCCTCCAGGGACATATGAATTACGAGCTAATTATACCAATAAGAACCTAAAAGCATTATCATCAAAAGATATTGTCAAGATTCCTCCAGAACAGGGAACGTTTGTGTTTGATATATTTCTTTTTGGCAACATAGATGAGGAGATGAAGCTTCTGGATGATAATGAGGCTGAACTTGATGACGGAAATGATATCATACCAGAACAGAGACGTGAGATGGGTGTCACTACTATGGTCACAGCAGCTATAATACTGGCAATCGTCTTCATCTATGCATATTACTGGCGACGGAAGAATGAAAGAGAAGAACTGAAAGAGATAAATAGAGGAGTGAACAGAGCCAAGAGGCTTGTAAGAGAAAATCCTCCTGATGAGCAGGTTAAAGAAGTGCTTGAAGATCTAGAAGAGAAAGAGCGCCTTGAGAAAGAAAAAAATCTTGCAAGCGATACAGAGATCATACTTGAGATACTGAAGAAAGAGGGCGGACGGGCGACACAAAAAGAGATACGAAAACATATACCTTTAAGTGAAGCGAAAGTGTCTCTTATGATTGCAGAACTTGAAAATGAGGGAAAGATCAAGAAAGTGAAGAAAGGTCGGGGGAATATAATAATTTTGACTGATGCTTGAATTGAATAATACTTGATCTGAACAAACAATAGCAAATCTGTTGGTTGATGCTGACTATATATTCTGCGTTTATCTTCCCTATCTAAATTGAGATATTGATAAAATCTCTTCCTAATAAATCATTTTTACCGCTTGATTTTAATTAAGCGAGTTTGGGATCTGATTATAATAATATCTGTATACGCCTATACCCTCGCCAGGTTGATAAGATAAATCCTTTTTATGCTCTTCAGGGGTCTGCTTTCTTGCTTCTAACCACCGAGCAAAGCGACTCACCCCATAGAAAAACCCCACTATTGCCGTACTGAAAATAAATAACTCTAATGAAAATTGAGTACCATTCTCAAATACTTTACTCAGCGTCTTTTCAAAAAATTTCATTACAAGAGTGTTTGATATGTAAGCCACAAATATCGACGATATTGAGATTCCTATTTCCATCCCGATCACTTCTGGCTCTAGAATAAGGGTAAGCAAGAGGTACATAACATATCTTATCACTGTAAAGGTATATATTGTGTATAATGCATTATTGCCCCACAACGCATATAACCAAGGACTTAATAAGCCTCCTACAAAGATACTTAGAGCATCTTTTAGTGTGTAAAGAAACCATTCTCTAGGACCGAATATTCTGGAGAAAAACATTATAGTTAGACCGAATAAGCCTCCGAACAATCCACCCACATGTATTGCGATCAGTACGGTAAAAAAATCCACTACCTCTAGATCTTTTGTGAATGCAGATATCATACAAGGAATCCTGCTCCAGAAGGCTATAAGACCAAAAAGCATGATTACTGACCAAAAAGTGTTTATTGGAAGTAGTAATAGTATCAATATGTATATTAATGCACTCACATACTTTATGGGTTTCCAAAGTACAAACTGATTTATCAAATCATCTTCCATTTTTCACTCTTTTTATTCTTTGGTTTGGGCTTCTGTTTTTAGATAGAACCTCGCAATAACTTTTCTAAACCTGATTTTGAAGGCTGGTTCTTGGTTATTGCTCTGCCTTTATTCCTATCATAATACTTATCATACGCTATTGTTTGTTTGTTGACATATTCTTTTTCCATTTTAGTACTCCAATAATTAACTACTAATATGTAATGATTAAATTCCAATTATATATTAAAGTTTTGAGAGATATTTTCATCTTTTTGGGAAAGATTTAAATATACTTTAACCTATATTGATACATATATGGATGAAAGATACGTGAATTTGGACTTGAAAGATCGCAAAATACTATACATGCTATGCAATGAAGCACGCATTTCAGCGTCAGCCATTGCAAAACAGGTAGGTCTAAGCAAAGACGCTGTCAAGTACAGAATCAGACGATTAGAAAGAAGAGGGGTGATTTACAACTACATTGTTGAAGCAAATACCGAACTTATAGGTTATACTGGTTATGACATTTTCCTAAAGCTTAAACTTCCCCCAGAACAAGAGCAAGAAATCGCGGACTATTTCAATAATCACCCAAATATCTGCTGGAGTTGTTCAATCTCAGGGGAATTTAATTATTTTGCTGAGCTGTTATGCAAGAGTAACTATGAATTCCATAAGATTACGCAGGAAATTGCAGAGCGATTTTCAAGATACATTGATGTTTACAAATTCTTTCTTGTGGGTCCATTATTTCGTATAAGCCAATTGGTAGCATCAATATATGGTGGTTCTGGGATTTCTATTAAAAACACACAACCTACAAATGCTTTTTATGAAGAAAAAGACAGAATAATATTGGATAACGAAGAAAAAAAGATACTTAGAATTATATCCGAGGATGCTAAACTACCGATCTACAAAATATCAGAGAGACTAGGACTTAGTTCTGATATAATCAGATATCGCCTAAAAAAATTGCGCTCAAAAGGATTCATCTTAAGAACAACGCCTGTTATTGACTACTCGATATTGGGTTTTGAAGACTATATTGTACTTATTAACCTAAAAAGATCAACACCTAAAAAAGAAGAACATCTGAGAAGGTACCTGAAGTATGATCAGTCAATCAAGTATTCATATAGAGCATTAGCCAAACAGACGATCTTCAGCATATTCACAATAAAAACTGCTTCAGAACTGGAGAAACATATAAAACAAATAAGGACAAGATTTTATGAAATAATAGATTCAGTAGAGTATTACCATGTACTCGAGCACCAACGGTTTACATTATTTCCAGAAGCACTTCTTTCTTAAAGACTTAATATCATGTCATAAG
>JALWQS010000085.1:0-2510 GCA_027083015.1 Candidatus Woesearchaeota archaeon | reverse complement strand
TATCAAAAAAAATAAAAAATTAATTTTTAGGACTTTATTTTCTGCCACCTTTAGCATGGTCATTAACCTTATCAGGTTTGCCCTTATCGATATCGTCGCGGGAAACCTTTGCATTGCCGTGGGTCTTGGCCATCTCAGTATCTGTACCAGCTGCTTTTTTCTTTTCAGCACCCTGGTTAGTCTTTGTCAGGTCTGTATGAGTGACAGTTACTTTCTTGCCATGGCCATTTTCTCTTTCTTCGACAATCTTGACCTTGACCATGGTTTTGTTCTTCTTAGCTTTGACGGTTACAGCGACCTTACCTGTGGAGTCCTTAAGACCATTTACAATCTTATCAAGTGCTGCTTGCTCATCTTCTGTCAGATCATGTCCTTGTATCTTAACAGCGACTTCGTTTGTAAGATTCTGGACCTCCTCCTGAAGTTCAGCAGACGCATTCTCTATACCTTCAACATCCGCAAGCTCTTGTTCAGCATCAGAGTCTTCAACTTCCTGAACATTATCTTCAACCTCAGCAAGATTTTCCTGCATAGCGCTTTCAGCTTCTTCTGCTTCCTTGAACTTTTTTTTAGCAAGCATCAGCTTTATCTCTTGTTTTCTCTCAAGAGCATAAGCAAGGCCTTTTTTTGCCTTAGCAGCTTTATTGAAAGTTAAAGCCAAAGATATCCTTTCCATAGCGCGATCAAGACCATAGAATGGGCTGTCAGGACTTACTCCTGCTTCCTCTTCTTCTTCTGGAGAAACATCTAAGAGAGGTTCTTCTTCGCTCTCATTCATGTTTTCAGTAGCAGTCTCTTCAGCGTCGCTTTCATCGGTCTCATCTGTTTCAGGAACTTCTGTATCTTCAGAATCGTTTGAATCCATAGCACTCTCGTCTTCGGCAGGTTCTGTAGGCTCAGTTGCTACATTTTCCGCAGGTGCTGAGTCCTGAGCGACTGAACTGTCAGCAACATCCTCTGCCTGAACATCTTCAGGACTGGATAGCTCGTCTTGTGCCAAGACACTGATGGCTAATACACTAAACACCATAACCAGTGTCAGCAACATAGATATTGTTTTGTTCATTTTTTCTGCACCTCCATGCAAAGTTATAATGACTTGAAAAATATTTGAATAAAAATACTGATTTCAACAAATTCATAATGCTCTTTTGGACCAGTAGGAAAAACTGGTATGAAAAGGATCCCCTGCTCATCTCGGAGCCGGGGCCTCTCGAGAGTCTTAGTGGATGAATGCTCACCGACTGGGCATCGATCAACTCTCGGCAGTATTGTATGTATCAGGCAGATACTTAGTTATTATCCTCAAAACCATATGTTTTTTGTTTGAAATAATTTTAAAAAAAGGACTTCTATGTTCAGTATTGTTCATTTAGTCTGTTTTATGGCCAAAGGGAGAAAATAACTCTTTTGAGGGTCATTCCTCCTAAACTAACTGGTGTTTTATGAATATAAGGCTGTATTTTCTGACTCGCGTTTGATTTGTTTGTCAATAGTTTTCCTGGTCGGATCCAATATTGGCTGATTAAACGCAGAAGCCATTGAAACAGCTGAATCGGTTGATTGCTTATCAGCCATAAACTGCTCTATATCCTCATCAGTTATCTCAACATCTATTTCGACATCTATCTCAATATCTTGACTATCTTTTTCTTCTTGACTTTTCTGTTCCCTATACCTGCGAAGGTCTTCCTTAGCTTCCTCCACTGTTTCCAACAGCCATCCATCATCTATATTTCCCAAATAATCCTGTTTTCCAAAGCTCTCAACAAAAACCTCGTACGGAACTGGGGTTCCCTGGCATGCAGCGATCCTTACATCCCACTCAAGATTATCGTAAAACTTCTCCCTTAATCTATCTATAACATCAGTTAATACAATATTATCTAATGAAGTATGACCGGAAATCCGCTCTGACGGGATTTGTTCCGTGGGTTTTCTTGATTCCGGGCTATTCTTTGTATCTTTATTCAAAGATCCCTTATATCCATTATATTCCTTATCGCTACCATTTTGGTTCATCTCAATCAACTCCTATGTTTCAAAACCTGTATGCCCTCACCTAAATTAGCTCTCAGCACCTGATCTTTTGTATTATCACTAATCTCTTCATCTTTTGTCTCATATTTTATCTAATCATATGGTTTGTTGTATATTTCAATCATATAAACCTCAATCATATAATATCAAGGGGAAGAATTCCCGACCCAAGGGGAGCAGGGCGGGTCAGGATCTTCCATGAGACTCTAACACTAATAATAGCGCACAATTACTTAGTTATTATCTGCAGAACAAAATAAGATTATAGTTTAGAAAACTCTTTAAGCACTCTGTTCTGTTCAGTATTGTTCATTTAGAATTCTTTCAGGAAAACAATGTTTTTCTTCCCCCTTTTTTCCTTATGAATGATTTTACGCTCGTCTAACTCCTTAAGGAGGCCGGAAAGTTTTGCTTTTGAGAAACCCGTAGCGATCCGTAATGTTCCCTGTTCACACTTGCCTTCTTTAAGC
>JALWQS010000084.1 GCA_027083015.1 Candidatus Woesearchaeota archaeon | reverse complement strand
AAAGACATCTTGAGATGTTAGGTTACAGAGAAAGGGACAGAAAGAACAGAAAAGACAAAGAAGGAAAAGAAGAAGACAGCGAAAGAAAAAAATATCATATGAAAAAAGCAGAAGAAGCTCTAGAAAATGTTATTCAGATCTTACCAGTAGGAGAAAGGGCAGGCATACAGAAAGTTCGAGAAGTATTAAAAAGATTACAGGAGTTCTACGATGAAAATCCCTTCAAACTAGATATTCGCAAAGATAATAATCCTAAGAACGATGGAAAAAAAGGAACAGTATACAAATTATCAGATTATAGATAAATCAAAAATAAATCGCCATCAAAGGACCATTCATATCAAACACAGACTCCACAATAGAATGAAGAAAAAAAAGAGACCTTAACTCATTTTTTCCAAGAGAAATAAACTGTTTTTCAAAAACTTTTTTCATCACATAACGCTCCTTTGCAAAATCTCTTAAAGCCACCATATCAAAATCAAAGAAAAGCTCATAAAAAGAACGAAAGAATGAATTGGTATCTTGATAAATATTTTTTAAATCTTGGGATGGCTTTTTTGTATGTTTTAAAAAATGTAAACATAGATCCCTATATAGATCACCAATTTTCTCTAACTGTTCAACGATAAAATAAGCAGGAGGTACTCTCTTGAAAGACTCAACACCGGTAGTGTTAAGTATTCTACGACAGAAATCAGCAATCTTATTCACATCCTTATCATGCAGAGCAATCGCTTCAAGCCAATCAACATCCTTCTTTTTAACAGCCTCAAGAGAATCTTCTGCCATCTGAAGAACAATAAGAAACATGCGTCTTATCATAGTATTAAACTCTTTCGTATCAATGTTGGAGACTTTCTTAAAGATAAGCCAATCCTTTTTCTGTTCTACCACCTCAAAACCAAGAAATTCTTCACGAATAACCTCCTGTATGGTCTTTAATTCAGACAAGTTAGAAAACTTAACCTTAATTGAATCATAACCTGACTTATAGAGAGCACCAAGAATGCGCTTAATCATAGGATCCATATTGGAAACATCAATAGTTATCGCACCATAAGTAAATTTCTTGGCTGATGATAACATCAGATGATTCTCAAATTCCTCAATATCAAGCTCGTTTCCTTTACGTATCCTGTTCTTCCTAACCCATTGAGCCGGAAGAGAAACTACCAGCGTATTGCTTGACAACTGAATAACTCTTCTCTTCATAAATGAGCGTATGGCCGCGGATTATTTAAACTTTTCTAAAAACCTTATACCTTAAGGTAATATATATACCTTATACAAAAAATATAAGGTTCTTTAAGACATTAATGTATAATATCCGGATAGTGGCGGAAAAACAAAAACCGCAAAAATCAAAACCAAGACCTTTCAACAAGGAGGTGCCAACAAATGGATAAAAAAGAGCTTGATATCGTCGTGGAATTAAGAAAAGATGCAAGAAAAAACATCTCTAAGATCAGCCACGAAATAGGAATGCCCATATCAACAGTACATGACAGGATGAAAAGACTGAAGAAAGAACTAGTCAACAAATACACCTGCATCATAGACTTCAAAAAGATAGGCTTCAGCACAAGGGCGCATGTCGCATTAAGATTGGCAAAAAGAGAAGAAAGAGAAGAAGTAAAAGAATACCTTATGAAAAACCAAAACGTCAACTCACTGTACAAGATCAACAACGGCTACGACTTCCTAACAGAAGTAGTGTTCAGAGACCTTGCAGAACTGGACAAGTTCATAGAAGACATAGAAGACAGGTTCAGGTTAAGAGAAAAAAAGATATACTACATAATCGACGAGATAGCAAGAGAACGATTCCTATCAGACCAGATACACGCAGGACTGTTAGAGGTATAAGTAAGACATAGAGAGCATAAGGGGAAAAGATATTCCCCTATCTCCCTTTACTGCCTTTGGCAGAATAATCACCAGAAGAACCCTTCATAGCATCACCTTTGATAAGGGCGGTTGCATACCTCATCAGACTATCAACAACAGAAGCATGATCAACAGCACGATAACCAGCACTCAGAGTATAGACCGTACCATCACTAGCAGCGTATTGGATGCTGATACTCCGTCTTCCAGAACCAGCGCCATAAGAACCACCTGAAGGAAGCAAGGCATCAAGCCCCTGACCAGAATAAGAGACAGGAACAGTCGCTGGAGAACCACCATAAGCCGACGGAGGAAGAGAAGCAAAAGGCAGAGGCCTAGCAGGCATAAAAGAGTAACCAGCAGAACCACAACCTCCAACAGGAGACAAGCCATCAAACGCTAATGGAGCGCCAACAGGAAAACCATAAAGACGATTATACAACAGATCATCCTCTTTATCAGGATTGTAAGCAGTAAGATCAAAATCCCTTCCAGAACTTTCCATACCAGACCTATAATCATCCTTAACGGGCTTATTGGCCTTATCATCCCTCTTTTGTCCTGAATAAGTTTTTTTCAATTCCGTAACATCTTTCATAACAATCACCCGTGACATATAGTACAGCCAAAGACTGCCTAAAAGAACATATGACGCGAGAGTTTAAAACCATTTAGCGACGAGAAAAAAGATATGTGTGACAAAGATGACCAAGAAAGAAGAAAACAACAAGAAATAAGAGAACAGATCTGCTCAGACCTTAAGCCTTTCACGCTTACAACAGGGATGTCAACAAAAGAAAACACCAAGGTAATCCTATAAAACCCGGCAACCAACACCTTAAACAAGCATCAATCATCATACTGAGCAGCAACGACTGCAAGATACGAAGCGACCGATTTTTTATCAGCTAATTTTCTTAACTGCTCCAACTCAAGCTCAAGCATACGATCAACCTGAGACTTAATATTACCAGAACCAGAAGCTCCGGAAGGAACCAAGGCTTCAACACCAGACTTATCTTCAGACATGACAGCAGGAGAAACATCAGGCCTTTCTTTTGACAAGCCAGAAGATTGAGCTGATCTTCGAGCTTTCTCAATATCTTCGCGGATACGTAAAACCTTTATCCTGCGGTCAAGAGTACGACGGCTGTCACCCAGATATTCAGCAGCCAGGTTCATATCAAAACCAGCATTCTCAACAGCACTCAAGATAATCCTTTTTTCAGCATGAGACAAAGCCTCATCGATAGTCATACCCTCAGTCTCTTCTACCAGACCTAAGACAAAATCTTCAGGGCCTCTAACGTAGCGACTAACGCGTTCAGCAAGCGAAGGAGCCGTCCTCTCAATCCTTGAAGAAACTGCAAGATATTCCTCAGAAGAAAGGCCAGGAGTTTCATACAGACTCTGCTTTAGAGTATCTGCCACCAGAGAAGGTTCGAGAACTAACCGGGAAGAAAGATTATCAGAACCTGAATAAGCAGGTGAAGAGGATACGCTTCCAGAAAGATCTCCAGAGACCTGATCATACTTTCGTAAGCCCAAAGGATCACGACGACGATCACGCACACCATCAAGAAACGGCTTAAGACCATAATCATCAATGTACCTATTAAGCCTGCGCCTGGCAGATTCAGGATTACCAGAAGAAACGCTGCGAGCAAAGGTCCCTATCTCACCCAAGTAACGTTCAAGACCATTCATAGTGTAAGACTTCTTAAAATCATGCATAAGATCAACACGCGAACCATAAGATCCGCCAACCTGCATCTCAAGAGTCTTGTAAAGACCTTCAGCCATAGACCTGACCGCCTTGTAAGGAGGATTAATAATTTCTCCTATCTGACGCTCAAGAACACTATAAAGAGGATCATCACGCTTATGACCTACACGCATAAGACCTGCTGTGGAGTAAGACAAAGAACGGGAAGACTTTAGAGCAGCCTCAGAGAGATAAGTGTCTGAAAGTCCAGAATGAAAAAAATGACGGTCACCAGAGCCAGAGCTATAAGGGCTAACTACACCATCCTGCGCTATAATCGGTCTCATGTTCTAAAAAAATCATAAAGACTGAATTGTTTTAAAGCGAATCAATTCAGGGAAACACCCCACTTATGAACAAACTCGTCGAGAGTGCTCTTACCCTGCAAAGACTTAACGGCTGTTTTTGCAGCATCATCAAGACTGAAAAACTTCTTAGGACTTACACTGCGACCATAATGCGAAAGTATAGGATCATTGGAAAGCAACTTAGTATAAGATTCAAGATTATCACCCCAAGGAGCTTCAGGATCAAAAACAATATTCCAAAGAAAAGACTCGAGATCCTTTCTCTTGTTCCTCTCAGAAGCATCCGTGAAGATACTAAGCGCAGTCTGCTGCTGAAGACCATGCTGCTGTGCATAACCATTAGCACCACCAAGAGTCTCAGCATTCACTCCAAAAGCGGCAAGGTAAATACGCTGAGCATCAAGCTCATCAGTACCGAAAAGCGCTTTCAATGTTGAATCAGATTTAAGCAAGGGATTAAAATCAGCATTACCAAGGTATTTATCACTAAACATAAGCCGCGCAAGCTGAGCACCCTTCTCAGCATCTAGCAGATCCTTATCCTTAAAACCAAGCTCTTGAGCTGCAGCTAAGTAGGCCTTAAACAAGATCTGCGTCTTCTCGGAGTACTTATCATCCAGACTCCAAGCTTTCTTCAACCCTTCCTGATACAATTTAGCGTATTGTTCTGACATTCTAACCACCATACAAAAACCAAACAACAAGTATGATTCTGACGCACAAACAAGGTGTGACATCAAAAACCAACTAACAAGGTATAATACAAGAGCACTTAAAAATATTATTTAAGCAAGGAAACTAATTGTGTGACAAAAATGACTAAGAACCCCTTTTTAACAAGATAAAGATAATTAATAAAAACAGATAAAAAGATAAAAACAAAAAGAAACAAGCCAAAATATTAAAATTTTATAAGAGCAAAAAAACTTAACAAAAAACTCATCTGAGAGAAGCTTCCAAAGGCCTGCTCTTACTGCCGGACTTTTTTGCCTTAGCCTCAGCATCGCGAGCCATCTTCTCAAGATCAACACCTAACTCCTTAAGACCAGAAACATGCATCTGCATCAACTGCTCAACAATGGAAACAATCTTGATCAGCTCTTCACGTTCTTTAGCCAAAGTGGAAAGGGCGCCCTTATGAAAACCTATCTGTTCGTCCTTATTAGCGACACCAGCAGCGCCTTTTGATGAAGCAGCAGACGCAGACCTAGCTTTTGCAACAGTTTTCTTCTTAACTTCTTTGATTGCCATCTTCAAAATCCTCCATAACAAAAATTGATTTTACCAATGAACCTAAAGGTGTGTTAGGACAATAAAATCCTATAATATAGACTAAAGACATCCTGCTT
>JALWQS010000083.1 GCA_027083015.1 Candidatus Woesearchaeota archaeon | reverse complement strand
CAGAACGTGAGCAAAGAAGTCTCGTCGTCAAGATGGGGGTGGACCCTACAGCTCCGGATATCCACCTGGGACACACAGTTCCCTTGATGAAACTAAGAGATTTTCAAGAAGTGGGTTATGAAGTGACGTTTCTTATCGGAGATTTCACGGGAAGAATAGGCGATCCCACAGGAAGAAGTTCTGGAAGAAACGCTCTTACAGAGACACAAGTATTAGACAATGCAAAGGCGTACCAAAAACAGATATTCAAGATACTTGATCCTGATCAAACCAAGATAGTCTATAACAGCAAGTGGCTTAACTCCCTGAAACTGGATGAATTCATTCTACTATTAGGAAAAGGAAGTGTGAACGAGATGATAAGAAGGAGAGGAGTCTCCAAGAGATTGGATGAAGGCAACAGCATCTCTGTCGCAGAATTTGTCTATCCTTTCTTACAAGCATATGATTCAGTAGCGCTCAGAGCCGACGTTGAGATAGGAGGTCAGGATCAACTCTTTAACCTAATTTTCGGAAGAGAGGTACAGCGAGCATATGGTCAAGAACCGCAAGTAGTGATCACATTACCTCTCTTAGAAGGTATCGATGGAAAGGAAAAGATGTCAAAATCACTAGATAACCACATAGGACTGGATGATGACCCCCGAGATATGTACGGAAAAATAATGAGCATACCGGATAGCCTGATAGTAAAGTATTTTGACCTATTAACAAGAGTACCCTATGAAGAGGTAACTGCAATAGAATCAGGTCTTCTAAGAGGAACATTGCATGCGAGAGATGAGAAAGCACGCTTAGCAAGGGAGATAGTGAGCTTATACCATGACCGACCAGTAGCAAACTATGCTGAAGAACACTTCAATCAATTGTTCAGAGAAAGAACAGCGCCTAACGATGTTGAGAGTGTAAGGCTGGAACAGGTTGAGAAACCATTTTATAGGATTTTAGTAGATGCAGGTATGGCAACTAGTAACAGCATGGCCCGAAGAGTTATAAAACAGGGAGGAGCGCGTATAGACGGAGAAACAATAAGGGATCCTATGTATCAAGTGAAGCCAGAAGAAGGAATGATACTTAATGTGGGAAAAAAGAATTACAAAAAGATAACTAGAGACGATGAAAATAATCCAACAGACAGCTAATCTTACAAGTGCCAGCATATCCAGTAGCTAAGATTTGGAATGAAGATTAAAAGCTTTATAGAGATTGTGCAGGAAACATTTAATCTGGATGATTACAAGACCATATATGATATCTGTTCCGGAAAAGGTTATCTGGCAGAAAAGTTACAGGCAAAAGAGAGAAACGTAATCGCAATTGATATAAGAGAACCAAAAGTAAGAATAAATTATGTGATAAAAGATATATGGGAGGACTTTAATCTTCAGAAAAGGTCTTTAGTATTAGCAATCCACGCATGTGGAACACTGACCGATAGAGTAATAGAACTAGCGATCGACTCCCAGAGCGATTTTGCTGTGATGAGTTGCTGTCATAACGATAAAGTCTATTTCTCACCGATGACCTGGCCCGATAATAGGATTGCCCTGATGCAGGGAAGAGATGTGTTTGTTGATCATGTTCGTATGTATCATGCTCGCGAGTCAGGTTATGAATCAGGAATAGAAACCATAGATCCAAATATAACAAAGAAAAACAGGATCATCTGGGGAAGATATATAAGGAAGAATCCTGGAGAAAAGCCCAATCAAAAAATATCTACTTTAAGCTCAACTGACCTCCAAGAGTGAAAAAAAACGGGGTCAAAGACTGATCTAGTTTCTCTGCCAAGCCCTTTGCAAAAGCAGTGTTCAGCAAAGACTTTCTTCTGTCAAGATGATTCCTCAGATGCTCACATATCCTTTCACTTGTCCAACCCATCTGAGAGCGCTTCCAGGTTTCACGAACAACCCCAAGAGGGCCCATCTTCTCCAAGGTATCCGCATCATGAACAATTTTTGCTTCCCGCGAAAGAGCTAACGATCTTCCATCATGACCTCTGATACAATCTATGATCTTTCGGGTATCCTCATCAGAAATATCAAGCTCCTCCAGGAAAGCTATCACTTCATCCTGATTGCACAAAGCATCTCCATGGATATCTTTAGCAAGACCCGAATCATGAAGCCAAGCACCTGCTTTAATTATCATCTTATCAACAGGATTTCCTCGAGAGATCTCATCATCAGCAATCCTTTCAGCCAACAAAACAGTCCTGAATAAATGCTTATTACCATAGGATTTTCCTCCAAAAGCACGATTCCAATCAAGATCGACTGCAAACTCTTTGATCTTTTTTAACTGTTCTTCATCAATCATCATCTTTCACCTCGAAAAAATAGGGTATCTTAAAATGCCCCTCAATCTTATTAGGAATATGAGCCACTGATGCCATAGGACCAGAAACAGCGGCAATATACTCCCTGTTTCTTCTTATAACATCCATAATTCTAGGCGCATAACCCATCACAGCCTCATCATCAAGAAAACCTAAGCACAATATGGATTTTTCTTCTAAGTTCAATGAGTCCAGATCCTTTACAGAGTTAACCCTTATTTTTGGAAAACCCGACAAATCAGCTCCTTCTGAGACAGCCGGTGAATACTTAGGCCTCATCTGCGTTAAGTATAGCTTTCCATTCTTTATGAATTCAACATCTATATCCCCGAAAACATCATACAATGTCCTGAAATCATCACTGAACATTTCAAGTTCAGACCCTTCGAGCAGATCTTCAAGCACCCCGGTCTCATGAGTTCCATTTCCCGAAACTGCTTCCTCAGCAGTACGAGCATAGCTTATACTTGACCCAAGAGAAGTTATCTGAATAACACCACCAGTCCCTTCAAGTCTCCTTTGAACTACCATGCTTATTCCAGGAATATGAGCAAGACCAATATCTTCTCTCGAGCGAACAGCTTCCTCACTAAAATAACTTGCCGCAACAAATTGTAATGCTCTATTTAGGCCATCTATTGTACAAGCCATAGATTCGTAGGTGCCTGAAAAGTTAGAGACACCGTCCTCTCCCTGCATACTCGAACGGACAATCAAGTCCTCACCTAGCACTTTCGCTCTACTAAACACCGAAGGAATATATTTCTCAAAATCAATATTGAATATTCTTGCAACAATCTTTTCTCTTTGATCACTGATGTCAAATATGTCTCTCTCAATAAGACTAAGAATACCTTCCTCTCTTAAAGCACGAGATATTCCGAGCGATGATACACTAAAACCTTCAGCTATATTAAACTTTAAACCAAACAATCTTTTAGCTTCATGAAGAAGCTTAAGACCTTTCCATTTCCCACCACAAAGACCTGAATAAAAAGACACATCTTCAAACTCAAAAGTATCATACATTGAATCATCAGGTAAACCAGTCTTTCTAAGTTTAACAAGCTCTTCAAGAACAGCATCTTTTCCAGGAATTACCTCTTCATCAACCCAATAAGCAATCGCAAGGCCTTTAGGAGATGTGGCATCCTTTATCATTCGCAGTTTCTCCTGAAATTCTTCAGGAATAAGTCTTATTGCTCTCTTAACAGGAGAACATAAAGAATCATATTGGTCAATTTTAGGATCATCTCTCTTAAGACCCATACTCATCCAATTATGAAATCTTATAACGGAATTTATAAATTTGGCGTGTTCAGTGTTATTGGTCAAAGCTGTTCGCGAGAGCGATTCTATTGATTGAGATATAGACTTAGATTCGTTCTCTGAAATAAATGCTTGACCAAATACCTTTTCTTGAACAGCCACAGCGCGCTCAATCTCCTCAGGATTCTTCTCAATCATGCTAGATAACTGAAGAAGACGTTTATTCTTTTCTCTAACACTCAGACCTGAAAGATATGCAGGAAGCAAACCTTCAACTACGTCAAGTATTCCAGAATCTAAAGAATGAACTCGTCTGCCAATAAAAGGATTGCTAATACCATCACCACCAACAAGGCCTTCAATCGCGTAAAAATCACTTAGTTGCTCCCATGCGAATACAATCCTAGCAATATCTTCTGTAAATGAAGTCTCCTCAGGGATTTGTTGATATAATAGGTTGTCAGTCAGGAAAGCTCTGGAAAGAGACCAATCAAGCACCTGACGACTGAATTCTGGAGAGGAGTCCATATGTTCATATACGAGATCAACAAGATTTCTAATATCCACCTTACTGTTGATGATCGTCTCCAAATCAAGATCATCAGCCCTTGCTTCGTCCAATAATCTGAAGAACAGATCTTTCTTTCCAGTTATTGAGAAAGGAAGACTAATATATTCAAAACTTTTGAATACACCCATCTTCTTATCTTTATATTCAATAAAAAATTCATCATTATCATCATTTCCAAAAAAGTTTCCTCTAACTAAAATCTTGGTGATACGGACAACCACCTTCTTTTCCTGTTCTATCCATAATATCCCTCCTATTCTATAGTAATCTGCAGCAACTACTTACTACAACACATAAATACAGCGTATCATGCAGATCCTGTTTCAGAGATCCCTGCACCCGGATTTGAACCGGGAACCTCACGGTCACAGCTGGCTGATAGTCATCCTCGGTAAAATTACCATGTCTTATCAGCATCTACAGCCGTGCGCTCTCCCAATTGAGCTATACAGGGGTATAACTATAGCTTATCTTGATCTGCGAACCCAGAAAAAATGGATTCGCTCTTTCAATAATAGTAATAGTAGAAGCTATAGCAAAGATCTGACTTACCAGTACCTGATTCTCTCGACATGAATCCTGAAATGTCAACTCTTAATCCGGTAGTCATGTGGAGAAAGAAGAAGAACTTGTTTAAATAGGTTTCTGAAAAAATACCGAAAAGTTTTCGGTAACTATTATTTCTGTTAAGCACAGCAGTTAAAAAATCATGTAGACTATCAAGATATGGAATATCAAGAACCAATAATTCTGACCAAAAAAACCTTATCATTAGCCCTTACCTTGCGGGTTGTCTTTAAACCTATACGGTCGCCTTTGTTCGCTTCTTCTATACCTTTACCATTCAACTGCAAAGAGGTAACTTCTTGCTCAAAAACCCCGGTCTTATTCCCCTGAAACATTATAGTATCACCGACCTTAATACTGCCTGCCTGAATATGGATCTCTGCAGCTTCTGGTTCAGGATAATAATTCTTGACAAAACCAATAAACTCTTTCTTAGTCGTAGCTTTAGAACCATAAGCATCTGTCCATTGATCAATGAGTTTGCCCAGGAAAAAACCTGAATGAAAACCTCTATTATAGACTGTCTTAAGCTTCGCAAGAAGTTCCTGTTTGAGCTTATCAGTATACTCTCCCTTATGGATAGCATCAAGCGCAGTCCTGTAACACTCAGTAACAGTCTTTACGTATTCAGGAGAACGCATACGACCTTCAATCTTTATGACATCAGCCATAGGCACAAGCTTTTCCAAAAACTCAATTGTACAAAGATCCTTGGGCGACATAACATAATCTTCACCAAGAACAAGATCAAACTCCTTATCAATATCATGCAACAGGTATTCTTCAGGAAGCAAAGC
>JALWQS010000082.1 GCA_027083015.1 Candidatus Woesearchaeota archaeon | reverse complement strand
GGTTTTATGTACTGGCTGAAGTTAGACGGTGATTATCGTTATTTTACTGCTTTGGAGGGCATTTACAAAAATGGTGAGAAGGTTTTCTTTCAGGACATAATGGGTTCTTTGATCAGATAGTCTTGAGAGTCTCACTTGAATTTCTTGTTGATATCTTTTCTTAGTTCTTCAAAACTTCCTTCTTTGATCGCTTTCCTTATTCGTTCCATAAACTTTACCATCCAGTACACATTATGGTATGAAAAGTACCTGTGATGTGTCCATTCGCTGGCTCTTGCTAGGTGGTGCAGGTATGCTCTGCTGAAGTTTTTGCATACGTAACAGTCGCATTCTGGATCTAACGGTCTGAAATCGTGGGCGTATTTTCCTTTATCTATCTTGATCATCCCTTCTGAAGTTATCAGGTTGCAGTGTCTGGCGTTCTGTGTAGGATATATTGAGTCGAAACAATCCACTCCTCTGGCTACTGCTTCTATGATGTCTTTTGGGTTTCCTACTCCCATCAGGTATTTTGGTTTTTCTTTTGAGAAATGGTCTAGTTGCCAGTCTAGTGCTTGCAGCATCTCTTCTCTGTTCTCTCCTATACGTAATCCTCCTATTGCTATCCCGTCAAAGTTCAGTGCTTCTATCTGTTTAGCGCTTTTTTCTCTCAGGTCTTTGAATAGCCCTCCCTGTGCTATCCCGAACAATAATTGTTTTTTTCCGTATATTGATTTTCCGTCGTGATCATCCATGTATCTTTTGCATCTTTCTGCCCAGAGTCCTGTTCTTCTTACTGATTCTGCTATCTTTTCTTTACTGCTTCTTACTGCGGGTACATGGTCCAGGCTCATTGCTACATCGCTTCCTATCTCTCTTTCTATCTGCATCACATTTTCTGGTGATAGGCTGTGTTTTCTTCCTGAGAATGGGTCTTTGAACCTCACGGTCTTGTCATCTATCCCTATAAGAAAACTTTCTTTCAGCATCTGGAACCCTCCGCTGTCTGTGAATATATTTCTCGGAAAGTTCATCAGTTTGTGTATTCCTCCTGCTTCTTTTATGATTTCCAGCCCTGGTTTCAAGTATAGGACATAAGCGTTTGATATTATTGATTGCCCTCCCATCTCTATTATTTCCATCGGAGATACATGTTTTACTGTTAGTTTTGTAGCTACTGGCATGAAGAATGGTGTTTCTACTTTGGCATGCGCTGTTTCTAATATTCCGGTTCTTGCTTTTCCTTCTGTCGGTTCTGTTTGTTGTATCTTGAACATCTTTTGTCCTGAGTTTTCTGTCATTAATAGGTTTTTTGCTTCTTTTTCATACTTTGGTCAATGTTGTCTTTACTGATTGTTTACTGATTGTTTTGTATAATTTGTTGGAGATTTCTTGTTTTTTTACGAAAACATTTATAAGATAGTTATTCCTTATGTTTTGTTATCAACTTACGGGGGATTTTGCGTATCTTGACCGTATCTTGATTTTCGTAAAAAGGGGTGTTTATCATGGGTTGGTTTACTAAGAAACAGAAAAAGGCAGATAAGAAGATTTCTAAAGAGTTTGATATGATCCTTGCAGATCTTAATGATCTTGCTAGGCTCTTTAAGCTTTTGCATTCGAAGTCTTTGCTCGCTTTTGAGCAGAATATGCATAAGAAGAAGACCTTAGAGGATCTTAAGGCTGAGCGTCTTCTTTTTGAGAAACAATATGACGTGTTTTATAAACTTAAGCACAAGACTGATCTTTTGATTGATGAAGCTTTAAGGCTTATTAAGAATGAGTCTGTAACTACTGAGAGTGATCGTGTTCGTATGAAGGAAAATCTTGAGATTCCTGAACCTCCTGCTTTAGCTTCTGTCTCTTCCCCTAAACATGATAAGCATAAGGGTACTTCTATAAAGAAAAAAAGGAAGTCTTCTGCTAGGAAGACAAAGAAGAAGGCGACAAAGAAAAAGGTAGCTAAGAAGAAACCTGCAAAGAAGAAGGCGACAAAAAAACAGTCCACGAGAAGATCAAACAAGAAGTCTGGAAAGAAAAATGCTGCTAAAAAGAACTCTGTTAATAAAAAGAAGAAGAAAAAATCTTCTAAGAAGAGAAAGAAGTAATTTTGGCTTCAATATAGAGATAGAAAGTAGCCGGTTAAAGGTTATTGCCTTAACGGCCCTGTTTTTTTGATTTAAGATATCATAAGCTTTATTTTGGTTTAATTCCGCGTATTTAGTGCGAATTTTCAACAAACTTTTTCTTTGCTATTCATAATGTTTTTAAATCAGTTTAGCTTACTAAAGTATAGGGGGTTTTAAATTGGGCGAACTATACGCGTATGAGGAACTGTTTAGACAGAACAACAGAGGTTCCAAAAGCAATAAAAGTGATAATTCAGGATATGATGCCTCTCAACGAGATTCTAATGTTATCTCTTATGATTCTTTCATCCGTAAGCGTTCTGAAAAACAGGATATTCCAATCCTCCATTTTGCTATCGTTGATTACTCATCACCTAAGACCATTGATTCTATCGCTCAGGAGATTGGCGAACCTTCTCAGGTCTTTCTTCCTCTGTTCAAGAGACAGATTGAGAATCCTTTATTTACTGATTACCCTGATTTTTTTACTGCTCTTTTCAAGGCTTATTCTGATGCTCAGTTTTTCCCTACCTTAACTCCGGAGACTTATCGTCTTCATCGTTATGTTTCGCCTGATTTTTTTCGTCAGTTTGGTAATATGCCTCGTGCTCAGTATGAGCGTATCAGGATTGAGGAGTTGATGTCAGGTTTTTCTTCTTCTTCGGACGTTTCTGTTTTTGTGGGAAATCTTGAGGAGGTTGTTCATTTGCTCAATCAGATCGATTTTTCTGAGGAGCGGGGTTTTGCTCATCATAAGTTTATTCCCAAGGTTCCTGAACTCACTGCTTATCAGAAGAAGTTCTTGTCTTACTTAAAGAACCTTAAGAGAGCTATTGTTGAGCTTGATGCTGAGAGGGTTCCTCTTCCTCCTGGTTGGTTCCGGATAAGGAAGTATATAAGGCTTAATGAGTTTCAACGGTCGCAGTTTTCTGTCATGAGTCGTGAGTGGAAGAAGGTTTTTGACGGACCTGTTCCTTCTATTGACGAGTTTGTGGATTTCAGCTCGTCAGAATGATCTTAACTTTTGATTTGGATAATAATCTGAACTCAACATGACTTAGCCATTTTCTTGTTCTTCAGTCCAATAAGATAGAAAAAATTAAAGATTGTAAAGATTTAGGGTATTGTTTGCTTGCGATGTTTAACCCAGAGCTTGTAGTTCCTTTTCTAGTTCTAACTTTCTTTTTCTTAGCTCTTCCTGCATGCCTCTTAAGGCGTGGGATTCTATTGCTTGTTCCATCTCTGCAAGATCCTTCTTTAATGCGCTCTTTATGGTCGCTCTTTCTTGGAGGCTTGCTGCTTTTGTCATCTGTGCTTCCATGTAAAGATAAGACATCGCATCGTATAATCCTGCTCCGTAAGCTATAAGTTGATCGCTAAACTCTTTATGTAATGCTCTTATTTCGTCTCTTCCTTTGTATTTACTTGTCAGGTTGAGTATCTTCTTCCTTACATTTTCATCTAAAAGGTCGTGTGATCTCATCCTTCTTATCTTTCCTACCTTATGAGCTGTTTTTTCTGTTTCTTCCGCCAGTCTTAGAAGTCCTTTGGCTGCTCGGGTGGCGCGTGTCGCTTCGTCCATAGTTTCTTTATAGACTGTCCTTCCTGATCCTAAAAAACTTCCAAAAAAATCTCCTAACAATCCCATGATTATACACCTCGTTTGGTATTAGTAATCTTGATCTCTATTGTAATACGTCTAATATGCCAGACATTATGATATATAAAGTTATCTCTCCTTCCTATTGGTTTCTTTATTGGATTGATGCTTAATTTGGGGTTGATGGCCTGGTTTACCGTTAATTTTTTAAAGAGCCAGTATTTTGACGGTCTTATGGGAAAGGTGCTCATCGCTGGTTGTGTAATCCTGAAAGATAATAAGATTCTTCTTATCCGTAAGAAGGATCGTAATATATGGGAACTTCCTGGTGGTCGTTCTAAAGAGGGCGCAGAAGAACAGACTGCTCTTGAAAAGACTGCTGATCAGATTGGTGTTGCTCCTCAGCTTGTCCAGCAGTTTACGATTCTTGAGTTCCAGAAAGATGGTCTTAACATTGAGGCCCCCATATTTGAATGCACTGTTGAACCCGATGCTGTTTTCTTGCCTGGTGAGACTGTTGAAGAAGTAAAGTGGTTTGATAAGGATTCTCTTAAGAAGGAAGATATCGGTAATGATGTTGCTGCTATTCTTGAAGAGCTTTGATCCTTGTTTTGTTTTTGAGCTTCTTACTGGAATATCTTTTCCATGTTTGATATGATTCGTTCTTCAAAATCTGCTGTCTTTTCTCCTTCTTGTTTTTCTGTGTTGAGTGTTACCATCAGTTTGCTTATCAGCTCTTTTTCTTCTTCAGGATCCATAGATAATGCTGTTACTTGTCCTAGATGTTCTTTTAGTACCAGTTGTTCTGCTTCTTCTGTGCTGTTGGCCAGTACTTTTACTTCTTCATATTCTTTTGTCTGTAATGCGTTGGTATTTTTCATTACGAATCTTGCTCCGTTTTCATAGGCTAGTTCCATTATTCTTTTGAAGTTCACGTCGGATACTTTTCCTGTCTCAAGTGTTCCTTTTACTCTTATTAGCACTATCTTTTCTGTCAGATCCTTGTTGATCTTATCGGTTATCTCTGAGACTACAACTTCCGGTATCTTATGGTCTGCGTCTATGTCTATGCTCTCGACTTCTGCTACTTTCAGTTCTATCTGTTTTAGTCTTCCGTCTTCGTATATGTACATGCTTCCGTCCTTTAGTTTTTCCAGTTCTGAAAAGCTGTTCGGATACGTCGGTCCCGGGTATACCACGTTCTTGTATCCTTCGAGGTTTGCCTCTTTAACTATATGTACATGTCCTCCTGCGTAATAGTCGAAGCCTGAAGGCAGCATGGATACTGGCGCTGATTCCATCCTTGCCAGTTCTGGTGTCTTTAGTTCTGTAAGTGCTGTGTGGAACATGAATATCTTGAACCCGCTCTCTTTTTCCAGGTTTTCCCGCTTTAGTCTTTCGTAATACTTATTGTCCAGCATACCTTTTTTTCCCAGCATCCCCGTTATCTTTGCTCCTGTTTTCGGGTCTTGAGTAAATTGTAGTTCTAGCTGTTCTTCTTTGATCTCTCCTTTGCATACATTTGTGAAGAGTTCTGCTTCTTCCAGTACATCCAGCATTGTTTTTCCTGATGGTGAAAAATCATGACTTCCTGCTATCAGGTATACCGGTATTTCTGTATCTTTCAGTTTCTTCAGTTCTTTGACTGCGAATTTTATCGTGTCTATTGATGGCACGCTTGTGTTGAACAGATCTCCTGATATAAGTACAAAATTCGCTTTTTCGTTGATCCTTATTGCTACTGCTTTTGCGAATGCTTTATTGCTTAGGGCTTGCATCCGTGGTTCTTTCCACCCTCCCAGGTGTATGTCTGCCATATGCGCGAATTTCATAGTTTTAGAGAATTTAAGCGAGTAT
>JALWQS010000081.1:2014-20398 GCA_027083015.1 Candidatus Woesearchaeota archaeon | reverse complement strand
AAAAAAGATAAAGGAGTTCTTTGAGTTTTCAGTAGTGGGTATTGTAACTTCTGTGATCATGTTCTTCGGGACAGTATTGTTGACGGAATTGTTCGGGATAGCCTATGAGATATCCTATGGGATAAACCTCTTCTTATCATATGTTTATCAGTTTGTGCTGAACATGAAGATCGTTTTCACCTGCAAAGATCGGCCACTGCTAAGGATGGAAAGGTTTGCCACTGTATCAATATTCATTCTTATACTAAGTTGGGCTGTGGTGGTCTTCCTCGTGGAAATATTTCACATACCTTACTGGATAGCGATAATCATAACAATAACAGTTCTTGGACTGTTCAATTTTGAGATGGAAGATGTTTGGGTATTCAGGAAGATACCTCCGTCAAGACATCACAGGATAGAATATCGCCTTATGATGCGGATAAAAAAGAAACGACTAATCAACCAGCATCCTAAAGGAGTTCCTGCAACTGAAAGAAGAATCAGGAGCGAACGACTCAGAGATAAGTCTGAGAGAGCAGTTTGAGAGATCAGTTTGAGAGAGTGAGAAATAAAGAGAGAATGACACGAGAAAACAAATAGATGATGAAGAATTCAGTAAAGAACATAAATATAGGAAGGTATTTCGGGATAAGAGTCTATCTGCATTACTCTTGGTTCCTGGTAATCTTATTCTTGTCTTGGGTATTGGCGACAGGCTGGTTCCCAGAAAAATATTCTCAACACTTGGTTGCAGACTACTGGATATTAGGGGTGATATCCTCAGTACTGCTTTTCGTATCAGTACTTATGCACGAGTTATCTCATTCGCTGGTCGCAAAACATTATAAGATAAAAGTGGTGTCTATAACGCTGTTTTTCTTCGGAGGTGTTGCAAGTCTGCCGGAGAAAAAATTGGAACCCAAAAAAGAGCTTAATATGGCGATAGCGGGGCCTTTACTATCATTAGCGCTGGCAGGAGTATTCTTTGTGATTACAAAAGCGACAGATATATTCTTCATAAGCGCAACTTCAGATTACTTGTTTAGGATAAACCTAATAATCGCTTTATTCAATATGATACCTGGTTTTCCCCTGGACGGAGGAAGAGTGTTCAGGTCATTGGTGTGGATGCTGACAAACGATTTCAAGAAAGCGACAAAGATGGCGACGACAGGAGGGAAGCTGTTGGCTTACACGCTTATATTCCTGGGGTTTGCGAATTTATTCACAGGAAATTATTCTGGAATTTACGTAATACTCTTAGGAGCGTTCCTTCTCATCGTGACAACTATGGGTTACGAACAGGTGATGCTTAAAGAACTGCTCGGCAACAGGAGAGTTAAAGACCTTATGACGGCTATTAAATTGAAAGGAGACGCAAACTTCTCAACAGATAGGTGGGAAACAAAAGGTGCGAGGATCAAGGTAAAAAAAGACATGAAAGCATATGACGCGCTGACGAAGATGATGAAAAAGGATCTGGAAGAAGCTCCAGTCTATGACAACAGAACGATTGTTGGAATCATAAGACTGAAAGACTTGATAAGGGCAGCAGAGAAAAAGAATAAAGAAGAACTCATAAAAGAAAAACGGCTTGTAGAGGTAGAGACTTAGTGTAAAAAGTTGATCAGTAAGAAGATGAGAGCGATGGAAAGCAAGAACCTGAAAAAAAAGATAAGGGAGTTCTTCAAGTTCTCATTAGTGGGGATTGTAAGCTCTGTGATCATTTTTTTCGGAACCGTATTGTTGACGGAATTGTTCGGGGTCGCATATGCTATATCCTATGGGATAAATCTCTTCTTATCATACATATACCGGTTCCTGATCTATATGAAACTTGTGTTCATCCAAAAGGACAGACCAATATTAAGGATCAGGCGCTTTGCAGCCGTATCCATCTTTATCATTATACTGAACTGGGCCCTGGTGGTCTTTCTTGTAGAACTGTTCCATATAACTTACTGGATAGCTATCATATTGACCCTTACAGCGCTGAGCTTGTTCAATTTTAAGATGCAGGACTCTTGGGTATTCAGAGACTTATCATTATCAGAAACAGAGCATCATATGACTGAGGATAAGCAGGAATCATGACTGTCTGCTATCTTCTGTTCTTCTACTATCTTTTCTTAACTCTTACTTTTCTTTACTGTTGCTTTTTTTTACCGCTATTTCTTTTTATGCCTCTTGATAAACTTGACAGACAGGTTGTCCCAATGCTTCAGTATAACACCTAATAGCAGGAAGAAAAATCCAAAGAAGACAGATTGAAGGATGATCCTTGTAAAGATATCCTCAAAAAAACCCTGAGGATACATCCTTATGAGATTATCCTTGGCAGGATCCAGCATCCAGGTGTCTGTCTTGAAGAAAAGCTCATGAAACCTTATGAAGCTGGAGTCAAAAGTAAAGACCAGGATCAGGAAGAAGAGAAAGAATACAAAGACTGCCAGGCCTATACTGACAAAGACCCTTGATAGTACAAGCTTAAGAAAGGCGTCTTGATTATGACTTGAAAGAGAAGCGATACGTCTTCCGACAAGAAAGAAAAGGAGAATTATGGAGATGACTGATAGGAACATACAGATATTAAGTAGAGAAAAGAATCTCTTGTAGAGATCCCTGACTTCTTTGAGATGTGTTATCTCGCGCTCATCAAAAAAGGTGGAGTTTATCCTACCCTCGCCGGAACCGAGGTAGTCCAGCAGGACAACCGTCTCATAAGTAAGATTTACTGCGGGAGAAAATCGGTCACGGATATTGTACTTCTGATACTCTTTTTCATAAAAACCGAGATCAAAAGCCAGAGATTTGAATGTAGAAATATAGATGATGATAGATGTAGAGATTGCAAGAAGAACAATCACTGCCCATAATAGAACGCCCAGCTGTTTTTTGTGGACAGGACCTGAACTCATAGAAACTCAACACCGATATTGCGATTAGCGTTCAGTTGGAGCTGACCGGCATATTCAGTCACATAACCTTTGATGATGCGTATCTTCTTGCCTTTCTTAGCCTTGCGGCAAGCATCGCCCCAGAAGGTCATCTTGACTTCTCCAGTATCATCCTTGACAAAGCCTACAGCATGAGGCTCCTCGCCGTAACCACGACCCCAGATCTCACCGACAAAATCGATAGTTACTTCGATGTTGATATCAGTCATTCCACGACTTAGATCTTTTATCTTGACGAACTTAAGTTTTTTGATATCTATATCTTCCAGTTCTTCTGTATCTGAAGAGTCAGAATGGATATTATCTTCGGGTTCAGATTCAGTATCCCAAAAATCCTCTTCTTCAACAGGATCTTTATTTTTTTCAATAACTTTTTTATCTGAAGAATCTTTTTCAGAGACTTTCTTATGATCTTTTTTCTTCACCATATTTAACCTACCCTCAGCCGATCAGGATATATCTTTTCCTTTTTTCTCCTTACTGATACGCTGGAATACGGAGAGAGCCGCTATAGCGCCTTCCGCAACAGCAGTGGATATTTGATTGAACCTGTTGGAACCGTCTGTTATATCTCCGGCGGCAAATACTCCTTCAACATTTGTGGCCATATCAGGGCCTACCTTTATACGGCCATCAGTGGCAATATCTATACCAAGATCAGAAGCCAGAGTGCTCAAAGGAACGCCCCCGATCTCTATGAAAACCCCATCAACCTCAAGCTCTTTACCGTTGTCAAGCTTGATCTTCTCTACCTTATCAGAGCCTATGATCTCGGTTATGTTTGCATTATACTCAAAGCTGACTTTAGGATCCTTCTCTAATTCCTCAACGCGCATGGGCTCAGCACGCATGTGATCTTTGCGATAGACGATGATGACCTTGCGCGCATACTTTGATAGGAGTTGAGCAGCCATAGCAGCAGCGTCACTACCGCCAACAACACTTACAACCTTATCCTTCATAAAATTACAATCACAGGTGGCACAATAAGAAACGCCTCGACCAAGAAGCCTTTCAGCTCCTGGAATGTCGAGCTTTCGACGCATAGTGCCCATAGCGAGAATGATGTTCTTAGCCTTAAAAGTGCCTTTGTTGGTCATGACTTCAAAGCTGTTTGAATCAGGATGGATAATTCCTTCAACTTCTGCTGTAAGCAGAGGAACATCAAAGGAAAGAGCATGCTCCTTAAATTTTTTCATCAACTCAAGACCTGGTCCCTTAAAACCTGGCCAGTTGAGGATTTCATGAGCAAGGTTCGCAGTGCCGCCAGGTTCCTTGCCGATCACCAGACAATCAACCTTATAACGAGCAGAATATATTGAAGAGGTCAGACCGGCAGGGCCAGCACCGACTATTATACAATCATATAGCTTATCAGGAATAGGATCACTCATTGAAAAAATAAATAAAGGATTATTTATAAAGATTGCGGGAAAGGACCTTGTTTACTTACTGTTACATTTAGCATAACCAAGACTGTCTGCATTGCCAGTATTGGCTGCAGGGAAAAGCAGTGTGACATAACCTAAGAAATATAAGAGAGAACTGTGAAGGAACAGCTAGAAAAAGAAGATAAAAAAGATAAAAAAATAAGACAATCTAATATTGATAAAGATATTGAGGTAGTGAGTTATAGACTCGCTGACTGGATTAGCATCCGGAGCATTACTTGATCGATCAGAACTGCTGTGAGTTGCTTTAAGGACTGATTTAAAAAGCTGAAGATACCTTTATATAGAACAATCCCGCAGGAATCAACATGGCCAAGAAGTTAAAGACTGAGCTGAACGAAACAGCAAAAAAAGAAGCAGTGCTGAAACTGATAAGAGAGTATACCAGGAACAAGAATGTTAAGCTGGTCAACAGAGGAAACGCTGCTATATTCTGCGCTCTCTATATTGCAAAAAAAAGGAATCCCCGACCATTCATACTGATACCTGATCAGGGAGGATGGCTGACCTATAAGACATATCCGAAGATACTGGGCTTTGATGTTAGGACAGTCCATACCAACAGAGGAATAATAGACCTTATGGATCTGGAACGCAAAGTGAAATCAGGAGCTGCTTTCATAGTACCAAGTTTTGCAGGGTATTTCGCAGAACAAAGCATCAAATACATATACAATATTTGCAAAGAAAATGACTGCTTGCTTATAGAGGATGCTTCTGGAAGCATAAGCGACAAAGAACTGTGCGATGGAGAATACTGTGACCTTATAATAGGCAGTTTCGGAAAGTGGAAGATTGCAGATGCTGGTTATGGGGGATTCATATCTGCTAATGATAAAGAGCTTCTTGAAGAAGGGAAAGAAGCGTTCACTTTGACAAACTACTCGGGAGATCTGAACGTTCTGCTGGAAAAACTGAAGAATGCGCCAGGAAGACTAAAAGCTCTGACTGAACTAGCGAAAAATGTTAAGATAGATCTTGAAGGCAGGGGCTATAAGATTGTGCATAGGGAACTTAGAGGGTTGAATGTTGTCGTAAGATTTGAGGATGAAGAAGAAAAAGAACAGTTGATCAATTATTGTGAAGAGAAGGGATTTGAATATGTGGAATGCCCAAAATATATTAGGATAGAAGAAGATGCAATATCTATAGAGCTCAAAAGGCTGCAACTAAACTCGAAAAAGAAAAAAGGTTAAAAACAATAGGTTCAGAAACACTGAATATGAACCTGCAGAGAAATCAGAGAGAACTGAAGACGGGCCGATAGCTGGCTAATAAATGGATGATCAAGGAATGACTAAGGATTGAAGAAGGAAATCAGGAGGTGATTATGATCATAAAAGAACCGGAATCTATGGATGAACTGGTATATTTTACACAAAGAGAATTGGGAGAAAAAGGATTCGCAAAGGTGTGGGTGTACCGAGGAGATTGCCCGAAGTGCGGAAAGGCAAAGATGGGCAAACCCCGGGATCCGAAGACTGGAAAAGTTAAGGTGCGGGCTAAAGAATATGTCTGTCCGGAATGCGGATATACTGTTCCAAAAGAAGAATATGAAGAAACATTGACTGCACAAGCAAAATACACCTGTCCGAAATGCGGGCATAAAGGAGAGATAGAGTTCCCGTTCAAAAGAAAAAAAGTAAGGATCTTTGATCCTGAGACGCAAAAGAAGAAATCTGTAGATGCAATACAGTTTAAATGCGAGAAATGTGGAGAGAAGATCAACATAACAAAAAAGATGGCCTGAGAAGATGTCAGGATAAGAAAAGGATGTGCTAAGAGGAGACAAAACATTAAAAGATATTGTTATAAAAGGAGCCTAAGATGAAAGAGAAAAGACTAATAACATCAGCTTTACCGTATGTGAACAATGTCCCGCATCTGGGAAACATTATCGGCTGCGTACTGTCGGGCGATGTCTTTGCAAGGTACTGCCGATTAGCAGGTTTTGAGACGATATATGTCTGTGGGACAGACGAGCACGGAACAGCGACAGAGACCAAAGCACTGGAAGAAGGTCTTACACCGCAGCAGATCTGCGATAAGTACCATGAGATACACAAAAGGATTTATGACTGGTTTGGGTGCAGCTTCGACGTGTTCGGAAGGACATCAAGACCGGAACACACAGAGATAACACAATCGATATTCAAAAAGCTCTATGAGAATGGTTACATCACCAAGGGAAATGTAGAGCAGTTATGGTGCCCGAAATGCGATAAGTTCCTGGCAGACAGGTTCGTGGAAGGCACCTGCCCTTACTGCGGATTTGAAAGAGCAAGAGGAGACCAATGCGACTCCTGTGGAAAACTGCTGAACGCGACCGAACTTTTATCACCACGATGCAAGGTTTGCGGATCACAGCCGCAGATAAAGACGACAAACCACTTGTTCCTTGACTTGCCAAAACTCTCAAAGATGCTTGAAAGCTGGTTTATAGAGAGAAAAGACTCAGGCTTCTGGACGCAAAATGCCAAAACAGTGACAGAAGCATGGTTGAAAGAAGGACTTAAGGAAAGAGCTATATCAAGAGACCTTAAATGGGGAGTGCCGATACCTTTAGAAGGTTATGAAGACAAGGTTTTCTATGTTTGGTTTGATGCTCCCATAGGTTATATATCAATAACAAAAAGCGGTATTCCTGACTGGGAGAAATGGTGGAAAAGCGATGATGTAAAACTTTATCAGTTCATGGCTAAAGACAACATACCATTCCACACTATAATATTTCCTGCATCACTATTAGGGACTGGAGAGCCGTGGACAACACTTTATCATATAGACTCAACAGAATACCTGAACTATGAAGATGGGAAGTTCTCAAAAAGCTTCGGAACAGGTGTATTCGGAGATGATGCTATAAGCACAGGCATACCGCCAGACGTGTGGAGGTACTACTTGTTGGTAAACCGGCCTGAAAATTCTGACACGCGCTTCAACTGGAAAGATTTTCAGGAGAAGAACAACAATGAACTGTTGGCAAATCTGGGAAATCTGGTCAACAGGACACTGACATTTATAGATAAGTATTTTGGTGGCAAAGTCCCTGGTGGAGAATACAACGAGAAAGATTTGGGACTAAGAGCAGAGATAGAATCTGACGGAGAACGCATCCAGGGATTGCTTGAACAGGTCAAGATAAAAGAAGCGCTAAGAGAAGTCATGCAGATCGCAAAGAAAGGGAATGCTTATTTTCAGGAGAATGAACCGTGGAAACTGATCAGGGAAGAATCAGGCAGCGAAGGCAAGACCCGAGCAGGCGCAGTGATAAACATGTGTGCTAATATCGTGAAGACGATAGGGGTGCTTATCAATCCGTTCTTACCGTTCACATCAGGAAAGATAATGCACCAGCTGAACTGTTACAAAGGAAGTGATAGAGACAGTAAAGGATATGAGTACCGGTGCTACTTTGATATTGAAGAAGGGCATCCGATAAACAAACCGCAAGTGTTGTTCAGAAAACTGGAAGACAAAGAGATACAGGAGTTCAAACAAAGATTTGCAGGAAAGAGAAAGACAAAAGAGACAAAGAAAAAGGATGTTAAAGAGAAAAGAAAGAATGAGAAGAAAGAGCTTAAGAAGTTTGACAGGTTCGCTTTGGATCTTAGAGTGGGAAGAGTAGAAGAAGTGAAAGATCATCCCGACGCAGAGAAACTTATGTTGCTGAAAGTGGATCTTGGAACAGAAAAACGACAGTTGGTTGCAGGACTAAAAAACTATTACACTCCGGAAGAATTAACGGGAAAACATATCATCGTCGTATGTAATCTGAAACCCGCAAAGCTCAGAGGTATAGAAAGCCAGGGGATGTTACTGGCAGGAGATGATGAGACTAATGTTAAAGTGTTGGAAGCTCCGGAAAGTAGTCCCGGAATGGAAGCCTATCTTGAGAGCATAGAAAACGCAGAAGAGTTCAAAGAGATAAGCTTTGAAGAGTTCCTTGAATACTCATTCTATGTGGATAAAGAAGGCTACGTGATATGCGAAAATGTCGGTAAACGATTAAGGACTGAAGAAGAGTTCGTAAAAGCGCAAGGTCTGGAAGAAGGTGCTAAGGTCAGATAAGATAGTTAATTAAGGAAGAAAGAGATACTAAGAATTATTAAATAAGAATTATAAGAAAAGATTTAAGCTCCTCCCTTAGGATCCACCATGTTCAATAAGGAGCTACAGGAGTCTTCTTCTTAAGATACAGGCCAACAATGATAGCGATGATCGCCAATATCACGAACACCGTCACTATGAGTGCTGTATAACTGTTCTTCTTCTTAACCTGTAGTTCAGGAACAGACTTATCCGAAGCTGAAGGTTCAGCGTTCTGGTCGGGTGTTGGCGTTTCTGAACCAGACTCCACGGAAGCTTTTTGAGAGGTGCTTCCCGAAGATTCGGGCTGTTCAACCTCTTCAGAGACTTCTACTGTTCTCTGTCTGGGCTTGGCAGGAGGCAATAGTTTGATCCTCTCAAGATAAGACTCAGCCTTACTGACCACATGTAACTTAGCCTTGTAATAAGTAAGTTCAACAAGAGTTATTACGATATCTGTCTTACCATCTCCCGAGAGATCAACATCAGCGCTCTGTCCTGGATAAAGCTTGAAAGTCTGGACTGTGGAGCTGACTTCCAACTCGACATAATCAGAAGTCAATCTGCTGACCTTGATCATATGCTCTTCGCCATCATGAGTGAACTTGACCCTGTCACCTCTTCTCAGATCCCATTCACTCTCACCATTGGTGAGATCGCCGCTATTATATGTTGTCACTAGAGAGCCGGAACCTCCGCCACCGCCGCCATGCGAAGGGGATGCAGCTGCAGACGTGGTAAAGTTAAAGACGCCGTAACCCATAGCTTTAGTGTTACCAGCAACATCAGTACAGGAGGACACGTTGTAGTAGTAGGTCGTTGAAGCGGATAAGCCGCTGATGACGACAGCGCCCGTATTTGAAGGCAGGCTACTGGAAGCAGCATTAGGGAGAACAGAATCATTAGTTCCCCAATATACCATACAGCTAACGTCCTCTGAGAAAGAAGCGCTGATTGTAGCGCTTGAGCTTGAAGGGCTGGCACTGAACGCTGAAGTGTTATCAGGTGCAGTATCATCCACGTAATAAGAGGCAGTCTCAGTATTATTCATATTACCGAGCGCATCCGTAGCTACAAAAGTTATTACGCAGTTCTGATCTGCTAAGCAACCAAGATTAGCAGCAGTGAAATTTCCAAGCCAAGCGCTACCGCCAACATTGTACAATACCTGGCCGTTAGCAGTGACACTTACGACGCCAGTAGCGTCTGTTACGCCGGCCTGGACAGTCACTTCAACAGTGCTTTTAGCACGTGTAGCATTAGAGACTTGCGGGCCTGAGACCGAAGGTGCAGTATCATCGATCGTTATGGTCGTGCTATCTGTACCGACGTTTCCTGCAAGATCATAAGCACGGAATACAAGAGTGCAGATGCCATCGGTATTACAGCCAAGATTAGCGGGTGTGTCAGTGACGTACCAGACATTAGAAGAACCGACCTGCGTCATAGCATGAGCTGTGTTAACTGTCACGCTGTCAAGTGTGTTTGCTTCAACAACAGTTATGTTTAGGGTGATGGGAACATCAGACCTTGTTAGGTTTGTGCTGTTAAAGACAAAACTTACGACAGGAGCAGTATTATCTACTATTATGCTCATGGATTCGGTATCGTTGTAGTTTCCTGGCTGGTCAGTGGCATTAACCCTTAAGGTACAGACGCCTTCAGTATTGCAACCGACGTCAGGAGATCTGAAAGACATGTGCCAGACACCGTTGCTATTGGCCATACCCACCATGTTATTCAACCAGGCGGAAACAACACTGCTCGTATCAGAGATTGTGGTGTTGAAATCTATCCAATCTGTAGAGCGAACCTCGCTGATATTAGCCTGAAGAGCTGTGACTGAAGGTGGTGTATCATCAACATAGATCTGATAAGTGACTGAAGAGTTGCTGTTGCCATACGCATCAGTAGCGTTGAAAGTCACAGTGCAAAGAGCATCAGATGCGCAGCCCAGGGAAGCAGGAGTCCGGAGGACTGACCACATATCACTGCCCTGATCGGACAATTGAACCAAAGTGCCTGACTGGTCCATGGTTACGTTGACTGTTCCAGCACTGCCGACATCCGGAGCATAAGCGCTGAAATTTACGATAGTTGTTGACTTGACGTTCTTGTTTGGTGATGAAGCATTCACATAAGGGGTTACTGACGGACCTGAGTTATCAACATCAAGCGTAAAACCCGCAACAGCTGTATGAGCTGAATTGCCCCAATAATCAGTAGCATTGACAGACAAGGCACAGACTCCTGTCCCGCAACCGAGAGCATTAGGTGTTGTGTTCACCTGCCAAAGGCCTGCTGATAACTCACTCATAGCTACTAATGTATTATTGCCTACATAGACTGAGCTGACATTCGTCGCGTCAGATACAGAGACGTTCAACCGCACAGGTGTTGTTCCACTACCGCCGGTGACATTACGTTCAGTACCTGTAACGACCGGAGGTGCAGAGTCAGAGGTGAAGTTCCAATAAGTGACATTATGGTTGCCTGGGGCAGAACCGCCATAATCCCAGGCATGAACCTGAACTGCATGAGAACCATCGGCTAAGGAATCTGTAGTGAAATAGCAGTTCATTATCTCAGATCCTGTCTGGTTATAACATGTCATGTCAGCCATATTGTAGGTATCCGCATCAACATATACTATGACATTGCTGATCTGGGTGCCTGTACCGTTGAGAGTGACATTGATCAGTACATCCGGACCTGCCGTGACCGTCGTGTTAGGTGAAGGGTGATTGACTGTTATCGTCGGAGGGACTGTATCTGTCACTGTGTAGCCTGAGAAACCAAGAACATTAAAGGTAAGATTGCCCACAGTACCGAACAACGGATGCGTATAAGTGACGTAAGTCAGTGATGAAGGGACGTAACCTGCAGCTCCAGGATCGGCTGTTATGTTTGGAAGCGCATCAAAAGGCAGGTTATAAAGTTGGACAGTGGCAGACGTGTTTAACTCGGCAAAATATGTGGAATTGACATATATCCTGCTGTCCTGGAATGTGCCGTCAGGAGCTATATTGACTTGTATAGCATCGACCAGGTCATACAGTTTCTCCGCAGTTTCAGGGTCAGAAAAGTTCAGGCCTGAAAAGTTAAGACTGGCGACAGGGTAGAACTGGTCATCAGGTGAAAGACCGAAATAACCGCAGTCCATAGAATGGTTCCATTCTACGACAACCTTGAAATCTACTGATTCCCAATCAGTCACCAATGAGAAATTTGTCGTGCCATCAACAAATCGTAAACATTCATCATCAGAGACAGGAACTGTCATGTTATAAAGAAGTACTGTCGTAAAAGCGCTTCTTTCTTCATTGCCTGCTGAATCGGTGATGACAAAAGTTATGTTGAAAGGCTCAAACTCAGCATCAAAGGTGTCAGAGCGGTCAGTCACAAAGGTATATATCCAATGCGTACCGTTAAAAGACATTGCAAAAGCATCACTATCATCATCGGTTATTTCAGAAAAATTAGCAGTGACATTGTCAACTCCTGTCTCATAATCTGTAGCTTCGACCACGACGGTAATGTTTTGGTTTGGAGGATAACCTGAAACATAGATGTCAGGCTCTCCGATGAAAATATCTAAAGGTACAGGAGGTATGGTGTCGTAATGTACTGTGACAGTGCCTGAAGATCCCGCATTACCCTGATCCATGTATGCCATGTTTGAAACCGCGCCGTCATAACATGTCACATCAACATAATAATCTCCGGGACCGCTTGTAAAGAACAATGTATTCTCGCTGATCGTATCATTAACTACCGAACCATTATTTACCATTGCGATGACAGTATGGCTTGCATTAGAGAAATAGAGGGTGCAGTTCATAAGATCTCCAGTCTGGATACCATTATCTATAGCGACATAATCAAAATCTTCCGGGTTTTCAGATGTGTTGAACTCATCCGGCGGGAAATCAAAATAAGGCATAGGGCCTTCATTATCTATACGGACAGTAAAATATTCTGTATCATTATATCCCACACCATTGCTGGCATTGACGTATAGATTCCAGACTCCATCAACAAAATAGGTGGTGTCAACAGCAGCCCACCAGACAGCATGCTTAGGATCAGAACCGGACATTACCATCTGCTGATAACCGGTGCCATTATAGATAGTTACCCACTGGACGTTAGAAGTGTCATTTACCTCTACAGAGAAGTTGAAGAACGCGTGTATTCTGGGAACAGCGCCCTTTATGGGTGTCAATAAAGAAACATTAGGTCTGGAAAAAGAGGCTATGGATACGTTTATTGTTGAAGTGTTCCAGATACTGTCCATGCTTGTGGAAAGGTTAGCTGTTATGTTGCAGCTTGGATTGGAAGCTGCCGGCGCATTCCAGGTCTGCGTGACATTACAGGTGTTGATAGGACTGCAAGAGAAGAAAGGCGTACCTACCAGAGAACCGCCGCAATCCGAAACATCGAACACATCAAGTTTTGCTGTATCAAAACCTCTTTGACCGGTAAGTGTACCTGTTATGTTAAGGACAATAACTGAAGAGGGTGTAATGACTGCGTCTGCTATAGGGTTCTTCCATGTGATCTGAGGAGCCGAGGTATCCTTGATGCCTGTGACTGAATCATCAAAAGAGAATGCTCCGTCAGAAGAGTTCCAACAAGAAACATTGATTACGAAAGAACCGTCATTCAAAGAGCTTATATCAACATTTGTTGTATAATGTTGCAGGGTGTCATTACCAAGAAGCGTCGCATAGACGAAATTCGTACCGTCAGAGACATTATATGTGCAATTGGCATTATAATCGGTAGTTGCATTTATCTTGAAAAGCGTGAGCTCCCAGGTATTCCCTGATATGGGTTGTTGGATTGTTGTAGTTAGGGCGAGGACGAAGCTAACGCTAAGCAATAACAATAAGGTGGTGATAAAGAGAAGTTTAGTGTTTGGAAAGTATGTTGCGTTTTTCAGGTAAGAACTCTTAAAGGATTCTTTGTGAAACAAGTCTTTCATATCTTTTTTTATATCTTTTTCAAAACCTCTCTTTCTCAAGATTACACCCCACTACTTTTTTATACAGATCCATTTTTTTGATGGATCATCTTACTAAAATATCCGATTGATATTCTAAAATCCTATGAGAGAACGATAATAAAGAATGATTTCTTTTATTTCCCCCACTTCCTTTACTATGGGTGAGATTGTTTAAATACTTTTCGGTAAGAAGAATTAATATCCTGAAGAAAGCACAACTCAGAAAAAATTTGTGAAGAACTAGTTCTCTGTGAAGATTTGCTTTAGGGCTGCTTCGTTTGCTGTCTTGCCCCACGCCACTTTACTTACTTATCAACTCACTTTGCTCAGTTTCGTAGTGTGTCTATGATGGTCAATTCAGTATTGGCTGATATCTTATATAGTGTGATATCTCAATAGTGAAGTGTCGAATATCTTCCTATGCAGCGCCAGCTCATAGAAAACTTTATAAACATGAAAAACTGTGGTTTAAAAATTCATGGGGAAGGTGCTAACCTTAACTTATAAATACCTTAAGTTATAAGAACGGGATAACTATATCAGGATAGATATCTATGTGGATAAATATCTATTGGGATAACTATAATATCCTGGGTTGTTGACTTTAAAGGGTCGTATTGAATGACAGAAAAAAGGGGTAGTGGAGTAAAAAGAGTGAGAAATAGGAAGATTGCTAGTTCTAAGACTAAAACGATAAGTAAAGATTCTCTAAGCAGAAAACACTCAAGAAGTGATAAAAAAGACCGGGCGCATCCTGAAGCGCGGAAAAAGAAAAAGATCAGGGCAACAAAGAGCACTAAACACCGATATCATAAGACACTCAAGCATAAGAAACCCGGTATCAAAAGAGCCGAACAGGAAGCTCTCAGAGAAGGTAGGAGGATTGAGAGCGAGATAGAAGAAGAATTTTTTGTCCCAGGACCAAAACACAGAGGAAAATATAGGATACCGTTAGGGATAAGGTTCCTAATAGGATACCTGACGTTCATACTTGCAATATATGTTATCTCATTCTTCTTAGGTATAAGTTTTCCGACGACAATACTCTTCGGGAAGATTGTTACGGGTTACCAGGCAAACATATTCAATGGAGCATTGCTGATGCTCATCATGTTCATCATATATGGTTTTTGGAAAAGAAAATACTGGAGTTTTGACCTGGCAGTCAGTTTCTTCGGTTTCTCAGCACTTAACAGCCTGTTAAGCTTGACATTATTTCAGTCAGACATGCCGGCATTCAGAAAACTCATGATGTTGAGTTTCATCTCATTATTGTTCATGAATTTGGTTGTTATCTGGTACATACTTCATGAAAGAAAATTTTTCTTCGCAAAGAGATTTCATGATAGGCCGATACAAAAGAGAGATAAGATATTTCTCTACACCATAGTTTCTTTTTGGGTGGTAGCCTTGCTTATAGGAACAACTCTAAGCATACAGTTCTATGAGGAGACAAAGACTATGATAGACAGTACCATACACGAGATGAAGGACTCATACCAGTGGGGGACAAGGCTCTGTGATACCAAAGAAGGAGCAGACAAGGATATCTGCTATCTGGTGCTGGCGAGCGCTCAATCCAACAACGGAAAAGCAGACCCGAGATTATGCAATCATATACGATCAGACTTTTACAGGTTTTCATGCTTAAGACTGACAAAAAACACAGGATCGATAGAACAAAAATAATGACAGAATAAACAGGATAAAAAGGATCAACAAAAGGACAAACAGATGAGAATCAGAAGAACCAAGAAGAACCGGCGGATGATGAAGGGAAGAAAAGCCCAGATTACGGTATTTATGATAATAGGCATAATACTCCTGTTCAGCACCGCAGTGGTCATGTACATAAAGAACCAGGTCGCAGAACAACTGCCGGCAGACTTCGCGCCTGCAGTGGAAGAGGTGCCTCTGGAAGCGCAACCCGTAAAGCTATATGTTGAGAATTGTTTGAATAAGATAGCAGAAGATGGCTTCCGAAGCTTAGGAGCTCATGGAGGATACATAGACCCGACAGATCCGACCTATGGAGAAAAATTTGGGGTTGGGCCGATACCGACAGAAAGTCATGCATTATCCGTGTTCGGAGGCAAGAAAGATATAGTTCCTTATTGGTGGTTCCTGAAGAGTCCTAATAATTGCTTACAAAACTGTGAATTCTATAGCTATAGACCGCCGCTCACTAAAGCAGAACATTCAGGTGAGATGTCTATGGAAGAACAGATGCAGATCTACATCAAGAGAAATCTGGGAAGATGCATACAGGGTTTCCAGACCTTCAAGAAAGAGGGATTTATTATCAAGGAAAAAGGCAAGCCAGAGCCTGAGGTCAAATTCACGGACAAAGATGTGGCTATACTGCTGAACTACCCGATAGAAGTTTCAAAAGAAGGGAGAACTACGGAGATAAAACAATTCTTCACAAAGTCTGACGTCAATATCAAAGGAGTGTATGAATTGGCTAAACAGATAGTGGATAAAGAAGTGAAGAGGAAATTCCTGGAAGAGCACTCACTAAACCTGATAGCTATGTATTCAAAACCGATAGGTATGGACAGATTACCTCCTATGAGTTACTTCAATCTGAACCCTGCAGGTGAATATCTGATATGGACACGAACAGAGACTCAGCAAAGGATGGAATCATATGTCTTGCCTCCCGGAATCTCGATGCTTCAGATTTTATACACTGCAAACCAACGAAGAAATGTGATATTTGACAAAGAAGGGGTGGATAGGGTAAACACAGGAATAATGGACAAGACCTCAATAATGGTCAATGAGACTCCTGGTCTTGAGAATATGGAAGTAAGGTTTGCGTATCTTGATTGGTGGCCCATATATCTTGACATAAACAAAGGAGCAGAAGTTCTAAAGCCACAATCCATAGGACCGATGATCATAGCGCCGCTTATGGACCTGATAGGTATGGACAAGTATAGGTTCTTATACTCCTATTCTTTCCCAGTGCTGGTCACTATAACTGATCCGTTCGCATTCAATGGTGACGGTTTTAAGTTCACCTTTGCGATGGAGGCTAATGTCAGAAGAAACGCGCCTATGAACTCAACATTCAGGGATGTGCCTCCGACGCCAAAAGTAAGCTTGCTTTGTGATCGGGACCAAAGGAATGCAGGTCCTACAAAAGTTATACTTAAAGAAAAATTCACAGGCAAACCGGTAACAGGTGCAAGAGTGGAATTTGTCGCCGGTGGAGAAGCTTGTTATATAGGAAATTCTGAGATCGATGAGAATGGAGAAGCTTCAGTAAAAGATAAGTTCCCGGTAGGGATAGGAGAGATTGTCGTCAAAGACCCTGATTATCTGCCGATAAGGGTGCCGATCTTCTCAAAGATGGGAGAAGAAGCAGAGCACACGATAGAGCTGATGCCTATATTCACTGTGAATGCCAGTGTAGAACTGAAGGCTTTAAGCTATCAACAAGGAAGGTATGTGCTTCCGGAAGTGCCGATAACCTCTATGTCTCCGAAAGAAAGCGCAGTGATAATGCTGGAAAGGCAGGACGATGATGAATACGGAGACTTCTCAAGCTACCTTATGTACAACATCACAGGAGGTCCGCAGGAGATGACATTGGTGCCTGGGACTTACGAAGTGAATGGTTACCTCATACTTAAAGATAAGATCGTGATACCAAAAGAGACGAAGACGATAAGCATACCGTTCAAGAAAGATAAGAAGATTTCAGTGAATGAGACTGTGTTGAAGAACTGGATGGAAGGAGCAGTAATATTGAATAATGTGACAGGATTCTGGACTGTGACGGAAAATGACCTGTTAAATCATAATAAGATAAAGTTTAAGATGTTAAGATGGCCGAAACCGGTTACTCACTCAAAGGAGTTCGGGCCAGGGCCTGCGCTGGATCAGGTTTCAGAACATGAGAAGACCTGCGACATATACAGGCAGGAGTTGGAACCTGAATGGGAGTAGGGACAATGAAGGGAGTAGGGACAATAAAATATGACAAAGAATAAGTATGATGGTCAGAACATAGTAGTGCAAAAGATCAAAAAAAAGATCAAAGGATCAGGAAAGGTAAAATGGGACGGATAAAAGAGGAACTGATGAAGAACCTGACATTATTCCTTATATTCCTTATAGTCATGGTGCCGATCAGCGCAGCAGATGCCTGGGCAGCTACTATCAACCCGCCAGTTAAAGCTTACGGACAAGCAGAAGTGGCTGGTTACAGAGCGCCCGATGACACGACAACAGTGGAAGTTCTCATAACACATCCGGAAGACCCTGACCTTTCACCATCACAGGTTAAGATTCTTGAGGATCCGACAACGCCTTTTGAGTGTGAACTGGTTGATGAAGCGACAACTACTTCAGTCTGTAAAGCGACAAAACCTGAGACTGAGCTTCCGGAAACTATAGAAACACTTGACTTCACAGTACAAGGATTTGATGATTCAAACCAACCGATGACTACGCCGGTAAAAGGAAGCATAACAGTGGATCATCTTCCGCCGACAGTTGAGAGTGTAAGATACTCGGTGCTGAAAGGAGGGGCTGTACAAGCAGAATATGCAATCAAAGACGATGCCTGCGTAAGCTCTGCATGTGCAGGAAAATGCTCGGGAGTGCAGAGCATAATCTTCAGGACAGGAGACCATATCTTAGGAGAGGATGATAATCTTACAGGAACCTGCTCAGTGGCTGGAAAGATAAATCTTTCAGGAGTGATAAACGCAGGAGAGGCAGCAACAAAAAGGATCTGCGTAACAGTCAAAGACAGGCTTGGATTAGAGGATACTTCATGCTCCGAGGTAACACTGGACACGAAAGCGCCGGAAGTGACAAGTATACAACTGGTAGATCAGCAGATGCAGCCGATAAGATACACCAATGGACAACCGTTAGGAAA